>JAGRAK010000119.1 GCA_020434645.1 Bdellovibrionales bacterium
GATTCTTGAATGCCCGTCTTATCGTCGGTGACCAGCGCGATTTCAAGTTTTTTTAATGCATGAAAAAGATTTTCTCCATCAGCAAACATATGATCATTTTTATCTTCTACTTGCGACTCGAGAATTTGTTTTTGTGCCACATTTTCTGTTGTTCTCACTGAAGCTGGGCCGCGCGCAGAGGCCGGTCCACGCATTTGCTCATCCCCTTGTGGAGCGAGCATCGAAGACGGCTTGGTCTGCTCACCCTTATATTTATTCGGAAACTCTGCTTTTTGCTGAGCCAGATCTTCTAAATTGCGGGGCTGCTGCAGGGACTTGTAGTTAAAGCCATCTTTTGAAAGACCACGACCTTGAAATACAATGGCACCAGGTAGATTCATAGATAAAAAAGACTCTTTATCTATATGTATTTTCATTTCGCCCAGATCACCCTTATAGTTACCATTTTCATCAAATGGAGCCTCTTGCGTCTTGTAACCCGAAAATATAAATCTCTCACCTAATTTTCTATTGGCAATTTGTACAGTCTGGTTGAGTAACTGCTTCACTTCTTCAGCCACAATACGTCTAGTTTGCGGGCTTGCACTAGCATCGTTGGCTTGTGAAATTGCCAATTCTTTGGCTCGAACAAAGACTTCAGTTAATTCATTAAGCGATTGTTCTGTGAAATCAAGAAAGCCTTTTGCATAGTTCAAATTTTTAATAAACTGCTCATTACCACGCTGATCTATTCGAGAAAACAGCACCCGACTGGCCGCAACAGGATCATCTGATGGCTTATTCACACGTTTTTGCGTAGCAGCTTGATTTTGAAGCGTAGACATCTCAGATCGATTTTTACTAATCGATCGATTGACTTGGTCATACGCCATTTTATCAGCAACTCTCATTTAAGCCCTACAAACCTTTACATATGTTTTAAGTTTAATACCGTATCCATCATCTCATCTGCTGTTCGAATCAAGCGGGCTGATGCATCAAATGATTTTTGAAATTCAATCATTTTAGCGGTCTCCTCATCGAGACTCACTCCACTTATACTTTCACGAATATTTTTCAACTGATCGACAATACCTTTTTGTGAGTCGAGCTCAGAATTTGCACGATTGGCCGATATACCCACATTACCCACTATATTGGCATAAAAATCATCGAAAGTACTTTCTCCACCAGCGAGTGGCTGCTCATATTGTAATGACGAAATCATGTTGGCTATTCTATTATCACCTGAAGAAAAAGGCTGAGCGGCCGCCACAATGAACCCTGCATTTTGATGAATGGCATCGCTCACCTTAATTCTTGATGCCGCCCCGGCCTTACCGCCCTCGAGATGAAAAAAATCCTGCCCCTTATTATTGTATCTATCATACCCTTGGTGATGAACACTATTGACTTGATTCGCTAGTGTGTAGGCCATCTCGTCCATGCCATCCATGGTTTTATTTATAAATTCATCTCGGATTTCTATAAGCCCACCTAAGCGACCGCCCGTAATCTGGTCTGTTAAATTGACGGCTGTCGAATTGTCATTGGGTTTATAAAACACATCAACAGTACCTTCTCTTTTACCTTCGCGTGCAGCAGAGGCGGCGACAAATAGATCGCGCTGCTGTGATCCTGAAACGAGAACACCTGTATTACCAGCCGTTATCGTCATGATGCCGTCTTCACTTTCACCATAGCGAATATTGAGTTTTTCACTGAGCTGCTTAATTAATAAATCTCGACGATCGCGTTCGTCGTTTGCTTCGAGCGCATTAAGCTCAACCATCTTAATTTTATCATTGAGCTGCGCAATTTCACGCGTCAAACCATTTACTTCTGAGACCTCTGTGGCCATTTGAAAATCAACTTCAGACTGTATAGTCTTAAGCTGAGTATCAATTCTCTGAAAATCTTTGGTCATAAAATCAGCAGATTCTTTCACAAGATTTCTTAATGCTAAATTTTCAGGGCTATTTGACATCTCTCGAAAGGAATTAAAAAATTCACCCATGAATTTATTTAAGCCCTTATTCATTTGTTCATTAAAAACCTGCTCGACGCGAGTTAACGTCTCAGAGGTCGCTGTTTTTTTGCCTAAGACATTTCCTTCTTTTTCGACTTGCTTCTCAAGAAATTGATTACTTACCCGAGTCACGCCCGTAGCCTTGGCGCCGTTGCCCATTCGCATCTTGCCCTGGCCGGTGGGCTCAGCCGACTGCAGCTCGACTCGCTGACGCGAATAGCCTTCAGTGTTTTTATTGGCAACGTTATGACTCACAGTCTGAAGAGCCGATTGGCTATTCATCATAGACCGCTTGCCGACGTCCATCATGGACCATATTCTCGACATCCCTGTCTTACCTTTCGAAGCTCATCCTTAAGCTTCTTTGCTAACCAACTGTCCTGACTCCGCAGGACGGCTCGACACGCCACCGGACTTCTTGTACGTCGGCTTGTCTTTAATTGCATTGCAAATTGAACCCATTGCTCCCGTTACAGAATCAAGGGCTGAATTTACAAGTACTTCATTTTGCGCATTATGTTCACGCACTCTTTTTAATAATAATTCTAATACTGATTGTAAGTTTCGAAGACGATCACCTGTATCTCCGCCTACTATTCGCGCAAGCTCTATTAGCTTTGTGTTTTCACTTAAGCCTTCCATTTGCGCCAGCTCACGAAATGCGTTCAGTCGACTCGCTTCAATATGACGAGCTTTGATCAGCATCGCCTCTTTTGCCCTGTTATTTTCATTTAGATCATCTAGGTTTGCGGCAATAAGTATTTCACGCTCTTTGCGAACAACACCTAGTAGATGCCGGTAAATCTTTACCAGATCTTCTAGCTGCGTTTCTAATTTTTTAAAGAGCTCCATACTCTCAGGTTTCATCCGTAAAACCCTTTCTCGTTTTCAGTTATTCGCCGGCCATAATGTGTTCATCTACAAGTCTGTCGGCAATGGCCTCAGCACTTACATTGTACTTACCAGCATCGATTAATTTTTGCAGTCTTTCAACTTTTGCATCGTCAACTGTGTCAGTGCTCGCTATCGCTTTTGCTTTTTGAAAAGCTTGAGCCTCAGGTGACATTTTTACGCTAGTAGAGCCAAATAGTGATGAAGAGGCATCTGACTTAGATTTACCCTTTGTCTCAAGGTTTTTTTCTAAATCTTTGGCGTTCACTTGCGCGGCCAAAGGTTGCTTGATGTTGTTATTATTAATTTTCATTTGCCCTCCAAAGGCTCTGTCACACTTTTGCGAACCTCAAACTTAATCGTACCATATTGAGACAGCTTGACACAATGCAAACTGCTTTTTCACCTTAAGTCCCGACTTGACCTACCTGCCAAGTCAAACCCTTTGCATAAGATGCGAGCAGACCCAACTTTTGTCCAGCTGACAGCTCTTCACCCACACGCAAGCCATTTGTCTGCCCTATAAAGCTTATTGTCGATGTCACTCCGTTTTCATGAGCCAACTTCACAACACTTCGATCACCTTCTACTTTAAATGTCTGCAAAACTTTACCATCATACGGGTTACTGACTTCGCGGGGCTTTTGGTCTGAAGAGGATTCCCACTCATATAAAAAACTAACATCGTTGTTCGGTAATGTTGATTGATTCACCTCAATAGGTAAGCCAGGCGAGTGACCATTATCTATTTTGATTGATGTCCCCTTATTAATTGGCACAGGGCCTTGGGGATGAGGAGCTGCCCCACCACGATTAAAAAATCGCTCTTGCAATTGATCATAAATAATATTGGCCAGACCGACCCCGCCAGATTTCGCCCAAGACTCTACATACTGCCCATCGAGTTGCTCACTATAGATTTTTTCAGCCATTGAAGGCTCACTCAATTTACTATGCTCTACAGTTTTACGCATAGATTTAGTCATTTCATTTAAAAAATGCTGCTCGTACATTTGCGCAGCTTCACGAATTTTGGCATCAGGGTCAGCTTTACTCTGATGCACCGGAATCGTATTTTGAATTTTCATAACTGACATATTCAACCTACTTCAAGTTTCAAAAAAAATGAGGGAAAGTGAGTCAGGAACCCGCGCGCATCCTGCGCTTCATCCAGCAAACATCTTCCGGTATCGCCAATCCTTGGCTTGTACTGAATTTTGCCCTATGTCTCCTGCCAGACACCTGGATCTCTTGACCATCCATGGTCAAACGCTCTCTAAACTCACTCTTCCCCCGCGGAACAAAACACATCCTGTGTCGTGCCCCAAAACCTCCTATAAAATTTCTAAATCTGCCTGCAATGCGCCGGCAGCCTTAATACTTTGCAAAATTGTAATTAAATCTTTTGGTCCGACACCCAGTCGATTAATCGCCTTCACGATATCACCGACATTAGCCGACTCCTCTAATACAATAACTTTATCACCATCTACTTTTTTACCTGCTGAATCGCCACCTACTTTTAATGATAGGTCGCCGTGACTGATGGCCACGCGAGATATTTTGACTCCATTGCCGATTACAACCGTACCGGTTTTCTCATTCACAACTACTTTTGCACGAATATCAGGAGACACATCGAGTGATTCAATAATAGCAAGTAGATCTACACCCTTGCCCTCGTAAGAAGGCGGAGAAATAATATCGACCGTGCCAGCATCAAGTGCTGAAGCATATTTACCCGACAGTTCAGAGTTCACTTTTTTTGCAACACGTGCCGCTGTTGTAAAATCTGGATTTGAAAGTGTTAATCTAAACATGTTGCGTGAAGCAAAGTCTCCACCGACATCTCTCTCGATCATGGCACCGTTGGGCATTCGCGCAACTGTTTCATGAACACCTGATCCGCTATAGCCAACAAGTACGGAGCCCTGTGCAACCGCGTAAGTTTGTTGGTCTGCCGCGCGAAGAGGCGTTTGAATAAGCATTCCACCTTTTAAACTACTCGCATCCCCGATTGAACTGATTGTCACATCTAGTTTATTGCCAGACCTGGCAAATGCCGGAAGCTCTGCTGTCACAATGACTGCTGCCACGTTTTTACTTGCTATATCTTTTTGAGAAAGCTTCATCCCGAGTCTATCAAGCATTCGAGACATCGAACTGCTTGTAAATTCGGCCTTACTATCTCCAGTACCGTTCAACCCGATGACTATGCCATAACCGACCAGCTGATTGGTTCTCACTCCCCGCACATTGGCAATATCTTTTAGTCTAGCGGCTTTTGCGTTCAGTGCTGCCGCTGTTAATATCACTATAATTTGCAATATGATAAATACTCTCATTATCTCATCTCCGAACTTTTTGAGCTGACGATGTCAAAACTTGAATCGAGAAGTTGTGAAGCACTGATACCCTTGTCATTAAAGTCTTCTGCGCGAACTATACCTGACACAATGACTTTGTATTCTCGAGTGCCAATCATAAATGGCTGAGTTCCGCGCACACGATAGTTGCCGTCAACTAGACGCTCCACAACTCGGGTCGGCACCATTTTAACATTAAAATCTTTTGCATCAGCAGTTGGTGCTGCAACCCCCACATTCGTTGGGTTGGCTTGAGCCGCAACACCACCGGGAGCTTTTGCATCAGTTGAACTCTCGTCTTTTTTAGCATCAGAGGCAGGCGCCCGGCCTAGAGCTCGTCGCCTTCTCTCTTCAAGTTGCGCCAGAAGATCACTTATTACTTTTGCTTTTGAAGCGAGTTGCTCTGAAGGATCTCCCTCTAAAATAATCCCGATAGGATCACCAATCATCCGAACAATATTTTGCGAAAATAAATAGGCCCCCTGACCTTCCATAACCCAAAGCGATCCTGATTTACTCTCGAGATGAGCATTATCTTCTAAGTCTTTTTTAGTCGTGCGCTTATATTTTCTATATGTTGAAGGCAAAAGATTATTTTGCTGACTGTAAGAGGAGCCCACCGCTCGTGTTCTTGGCGCTGCTTTTTCTTCACTATCACCACTTATAAGTGACTTCCACGATTTAGCTATACTTGAACAACCCGAAAGCAAAAGAGCACACGTAAAAAATACCACATATGAAGTTAGTTTAATATTCTTCATCGTATCTCTACCTCTCCGCTCCCAATTACACGGCCTGTGATTATTCTATTCGATTGCAGGTTTCGTAAGTTCACAGTGTCACCTACATACCCATCTTGTTCTGTTCGAGCTTGAACCGAAATCTCCCAATTCTCATTGGCAACAGAGACCTTTACTATTTCGCCACGCTGAACAGCCTTTTCTCTTACTAATGAACCACGCCAAATGATGTCATTTGCGTTCATCGTGTACTTAGCTTGTTGCCCAATAATTTCTTTTGGAGTGGGAGTCGTATCGGTTGCAAAAGTTATATCGCGCATCTGAAATTGAAAATCATCTTCAGTAAAACGAGTGCTCATTGGTGTACTACGCACCAGCACAGGAACTCGTTTTGTCACTTCAATCAAACCATTAATCCAAAAGGTTTGGTTTCGTCCGTCTTGTCCGGTTACGAGTAATTTCTGAGCAAAATTACCTCTCGGCA
>JAGRAK010000011.1 GCA_020434645.1 Bdellovibrionales bacterium
TGTCAGACAAGTCATCATAGGGAAAAAGTATGAGAGTAAAAAATAGTGCGGCAAATACGCCCGCAAGTATGGTTTTTTTCTTATGACGTATCAGGTGAAGAATGGGTGCCAAGACTGTGTCGGCTGTACTCATTGTCCGTCTCCGCGGTCAGAGCCCAATCTTGAGCGAGGAGATCCTGATTTAGAATTACGACTTGTTTCATTGGATTTGTTTTCAGGCATTGTGAAAATAATAAGTTTGTAAAGGACATCAAAGTAATGTGGATCAGGAGTGCCGGCTGCGATTTCCATCCCAGCAATCTTAACGCTGGCATTTAGTTTTTGAAATTCAAAACCGATATCAACAACTTGTTTTAAATTGAGTTTTTTAAGACTGACGCCAATGCCGCTTTGGTTAATTGTTTTGGGCGCAAGTGGTGTCCCAAGTGAGTTGATATCTAAATCAATGACTCCGCCAACTTGCTCGGGTTTTAATGCAAATGACCCCAATTGCGATTGGACTTGCGCTTTTAAATCTGCAACAGAAAAGGGCGGGGGTACAGATGAGGCTTCGCTGGCGAGGCGACTGGCGCGGAGCAAGCTTCTGAGTAAGCTGCGACTCGAGTCATAGTCTTCAATAGAAGTAGAGGAGGAGTTGATATCAGAAATCGGAAAAGACAAAAGTATAAGCGCAATAAATATGGCCACTCCGCTGACAATTGCTTTTTGCACTCCGGGAGACTGGGTTTCAAACTTTTCTTTTAAATTATTATAAAGTGGTGAAGATTCGATTCGGCTCCATGTTTCAGCTGCCTGCTCTTTTATTTTATCTTTTAGATCATCAAGAGCCATCACTTGCCCCCTGAATTGCGGTTGACTTTAAAAGTGTAGCTAAAACTTTTATACCCCGGGGTTGTTTTAATTGTAGGCGGCATTGTTTGTATTTGACCCTTAACCGCCACACTTTTTATCGCATCTTGAATTTTATTTATAATCTCAACGCGACTGGCTTCGCCGACAATATTGACAGTATCGGAGTTGACATTAAATACGCGAACATTAAGGCCTGTGGGCTTTTTACTATTCGGTGCTAATGCCGAAATCTGTTTTAAAATATCGAGTGTTGAATTGATGCCCTGTAAGCTCTCAATCATTTCTTTCATTTGAAGTTTTTGCTCTTGTTCTCGAATAAAACCATTGATCTCTCGATCATTTGGGCGCTTTGACCCCAAAATCGTCTTAGCTTGAGTTCGAAGTAAATCATAGGCAACTTCAGCATTCGATTGAGAAAAATCAACACGCAAAGAGCCCCAAATAGTGAGCAGTACAAATGAAGCGGCTATCATTTTTGTGGCGTAACCCCATTTGTCCCAAAAAAAACGAAGTGATTGATTTTGCTTAGCGTATTCGCCTTTAAGTAAATTGATACTTGGATTTTTGGCGCGCTTAACGCCTTCAATGGCAAGGCCTATTGCCGTAACAAATGAAACTTCGCTATTGGGGCTTGAGGCAAAATCAAGTTGTGGGACAAAATCGAGTTTACCGAGTCTGTTTGTAGAGAGTTCTAGTTTTTGAGTCAGATAAGGCCCTAAGTTTCGCAGTTGTGAGACTCCACCAATAAGAATGGCTTGGCGGTACTCAATATTGTAGCGACTTTGCATATCAAGGAGTGCTAGGCGAAGTTTTTGTGCAAGAGGGTCAATCGAAGCCTTGATGACTTCTGACAATGCGATTTGCTCACGGGTGGCGCCATCATTATTTGTGAGTATGAATGCTTTTTTGCGCAATTCTTTTAACGCCTCTAAGTAATGCATGCTATAGCGAGCTGATATGGCTTCAGCAATATCTTTGCCCCCGAAATCGACTAGGCGAAGGTCGAGCAAGTAGCCATCTTTAATAACAAGCGCGGTAGAGGTTTTGTGCCCGATGCTGATAATAACATCAGAAGTTGAGGCTTCGGGCAATGGTTGTGTGGATTCGGCATACTCCCAAGGGGCCTCTCGCCATTCTTCAAACAAATTGGCGAGAGCTAGACCATCTACACTGACAATGTCAGGTTGAATCCCGCCATCGCCAACACGCTTTAAAATTTGAACAAGATGTTCTTTTGGGCAGGCGCATGCCAAGAGATGGGCAGTGTTGCCTGTGTAATGTGTAATTTTAGCGTCAAAAATAGAGTTTTCTGCTGAAAACGGGATGTCATCTTCAAGTTCAAATGGGAGGCTCTTTAGTATTTTATGTCTTTCTCTAAACGGAAATTCTCTTCGACGGATGCTGACCTCAAATTGATGCGCGCCCACGACATATTGAGTGCCTTCTTCCCAAATTTTACTATGCACGTCTCGTAATATTTCAATTGTTTCAATTTGGTTGTCTTTATTTGGATCTTGCGAAAGTGGATACTCTGAATAGTGAACGAGTTCATAGCTCTTACCCGAAGAGCGAACTTTTGCCACTTTAATGCTATAACTGCCGATGTCGATCCCGATGCTAAACATACAAAAATGCTAACAGCTCGCGAGGTAAAAAACTACTAATTCTTAGGTCTTTTTTTACCTACGTTGTCAGCCCAAATTAGGCGTTCTTCACCCATGTTCTCTGCAGTCTGCGGGCTCAAGGCGTAGAGTAGGCGTTTACTTTGTTTAAAGGTGTAACCCAGGCGCCTGAGTAAGGCGAAGGTGTACATGCCGGTGCGATGAATGCCGGCGGCACAATGAATATAAACTCTTGGCGGGTGTTCAGAGTCGGTGAATATTTTAGTTAACTGACTTAAGAATTCTTCTGCTATCTGGTCTTCTTTTTCTGAGCTCGGTACACTTGCGCGACTTAATGGGAGCCAAACCCAAGTCATATTATTTTCTTCCACCATGCGGCCAATGGTGAGTGCCGCTTCTGATGGGCCTTGAATGGTGACAATATGAGTGAAGCCATCGCGAGCAAAATTTTTGATTTTACGGTGCTGCGGGCGGTGACCAATTTGCAGTTCGCCACCCATAATATGAAGTGGTTTTTGTGTGGTTTTTATCTTTGAGAATGAAAGTTTTTTACTACAGGTGGATGCTTTTTTAGACCCGGCGTAAGAGCTAGGGCACACGACAAGCATTGAGAGTAGAAGCGAGCAGATTGTGCGTCTTATTAGACGTGAAATTGTATGCGATAAGCAAAACATGACAAACTATTGTGCAATCTGGGTGCCACGCTTTAGATAAATTAAAAGACGAAAAGAAAAAGTAATAAAAAAATATGAGTTCAGGTTTCGCGCCAAAATACGATATTCGGTCGACCTTTTGGGATTTTAACTTTCGCTTTTGTGGCTGGGTTTGTGCCTGGATTTACGGGAGGCGGATTAGTAGGTGGAGGTGGGGGAGGAGGATTTGTGCCACCAGCTTTATTTTCTTCGGCCAGCTTATCTAGCATCTCAACATATGGAGTTGTGAGGCTGTCGACGTCGTAGGTGATCACGGTGAGCTCGCGACGTGTGTTGCCATACATGCCCGCGCTGACGATTCGAAAATTGTACTCAGAGTTGAACAGCAGTGGTAGTTTTGCTTTTCTCATGTTTTCAGTTCGAACGCCCTTTGTTTCAATGAAGGCATAAAAATCATCAGCATCTTTAAACGGGCCGCCTAGCTCTGGGGTCGACCGGCGTTTTGTAATCCATGAAAGGGCTTCGTCTTTTATTTGAGGGTCAAGTGCCATAAGTACAGGCTCAGGGGCATAATTGACATTGATCCCTTTTGTCCCAAAAACTGTGATTTTGTCTTTGAGAAGATCATAAAATTCATCTTCCATATCAAGAACCATATGAAGTTCGCCCACGGTTTTAAAAGCGGCATTCGGCGGGAGAGTGTAATTTTTCGCACCATCGGGCTGAGTGTACTTTGAAGATTCATCGCCGCCGCCATTCATACTGACCTTGTCTTCATCGACCCAGTCTTGAATATTATTGACGAGTTTATCAAAATCAAAATTGTCATATTTTTCTTTAAAGGCTTTATTATTTTCTAATTCATTTTCAAAAATCTGCAGAATTTGTCTTCGTACGCCATCAGATAGAGCTTTATTCTCAGAGCCCAAATCATTGATGTCGATTTTTCCGCCTTCTCCTTCAATAGTGACCATATACTGAGCGTCCATAGTCGACTCTTTTACAATTGTTTTGGCCTGATCTTTGTCTACTTCATTAAGATCATCTAACCCGATGGGTGGCCAAGAAAACGGAAATTGCCAAATCGGGTCGAGGAGGCTTTTATTTTCGCCCAGCTGCTCACCAAATTGAGCCATGGCTTTTTTGTATATTAATATGCGGTAAAGACTGAGTTCAACACCAGATTTCGCAGCATAGTAGGCTTTCACGCGAGCCACAGCTTGTGATGATGAGACGTATTCGACTTGCGTTTCATAGGCAACTTCAGTTGCAATAAAGACCACTAAGACCATAGCAAATACGGCCATGATCAGTGCTACACCTTTTTCATTTCTAATTGACGACAGCACTTTTTTCATCTTTCTTATTGTTCGGAAAGCGTAGAGGAGCCACTACAGTCATAGCGATTTCTCTAGGCGGATTAAACTTTGTATCGAGTATAACGAGTGTCACTTCAACAGCCGTGGGAAATTTATTTTTTGTGATCTCTTCGCCCTCTTTGGACTTCCAAGATTCGACCCACTCTTCTTCATGCCCAGGCCCAAGATAGCGAAATTGTAAACTCTTAACGTTCTCGATGAGAACAGAGGAATTGCCGCCGTCGGTGACATCTTCATCAATTATGGGGCTTGTTCTTCTCCACAGACACTGGCTTGATTTTTTTTTATCAATGCGACTTGAGCAGTTTTCTAAGTAATAACCTATTTCACTCTGTTCGCTTTGGGCTAAGTTCTTAACTGGTCTAAAATTATTTAAAGAAGTGAAGTTGAGTTTGTCGACTTCGCCCATGAACTGCGTGTAAATGATTTCTTCTTTTAGTTTGAATTCTTCTTCGGCTTCCGGAGAGAGTGCAGGCGTACCACCAGGGGTTACGGGATTTACTCCACCTGGCGTTCCGGCAGGGTTGTTGCCTGCGAGTTTGCCTGTGACTTTACTTCGTCTTTCAGTTTGAGCCGCATTGTGCAGTTCGACATTCACATCACGATAATTAAAAGCCTGCTCGATATCTTTAGAGATTAAACTTAAGGCCGCATTCAGTGCAGATGTTCGATCAATATCAGCTTGAATTTTACCTTTAGCTTTCACGCCTTGAGAAATCATACGAGAAGTAAAAAGTGAAATAAAAGCTAAAATCGTAACTGAAATCATGATCTCAAGAAGGGTGAACCCAGCTGTTTTTTTATTTTGCTTCACCATTATAGCCCCACTTCAGCTTCGCTATCATAATCGACAAAATAAGTGGTGACTGAATATGAGATTTCTTTGCCCCCAGCGGTGACAAATACAGTAACGGTGCCTTCGAGTATGGCTTTGCCTACAACTTCACGCATTTTAGCTAAAAGTGTGAGGAGTGTTTGATCGACGCCGGCATTTGTTTGCTTACCTAAGATGGGGGCAAGATCGGGCATTTCAAAGGGCTGAGTCGAAAATTTCCATCGGTATTGGGGGTAACTCTCTCCGAAATCCCCCTCTTCGTCGCTGATTTCGAGAATTTTTTTACCTGAATTTTTAGATTCCATCTCAACCATTTTGCGCTCAAGTAACAATGCCACATTGTTATTTATTGCGGCCTTTCGCACTCGTAAGTAGTTGCTCGACCAAGCATTTGATATAAGAAGGCCTGCGGCCACTGTTATGACAAGTGCGATGAGAGTTTCGATTAATGTGAATCCGCGGTTTTGATCAATCATTTCGCGCGTAAGTCCTCAAGGTTTCGAAATTCATTTATAATATCTACGCGACCCGTGAGTGGGTCAATGGCGAGAGTCCATTTTAGTTTCTCACCACTTTTTAAATGAATGGCAGCTTCATCAGCAAATCCACTGGGCAAGTAGTGTATGTACACAATACCAGAGGTAATAGGCTCATCAAGAGTGCCGATTTCAACACTTTCAAAAATAAGTTGTGACGGCAACACCTCAGGCTTTTTCATCACTTTTGGGTCAGGCATAAATGCCGGAGCTGGCGCTCCCTCTTCTTTTTTATCTTCTGCTTGGTCGCGTGGAGTAGGGGGATTTTCTGGATCATAATTATTTAAAACTTCGCCGGTCGCGCTTTCAACCCAAATTTCATGGCGAGGGTTTTTTTCACCCTCTTCACCCATATTGATGACGAGGCGATAAGTTGCGTTATTTAATTTTGCCCGAGACCGGAGGTCTCGGCTTATTACCGAAATTTTTCTAACCATGGATCGGAGTTCATTATTTCGATTATTTATTTTAGGCAAAACCATCGTGGCAATGAGCGCAATTATGGCCACTGTCACGATGACTTCTAAAAGAGTAAAGCCTTTGTTAGTCGTTAGACGAAATGTCGGCCGCGTAACCTGTTCCGCCTTCTCGTTTGTCTTCTCCATAGGAGATAATTGTATATGAACCATTCTCTAGATAGTAGACAAAGGGGTTGCCCCAAGGGTCAACTGGTACTTTTTTAATGTAAGGCTCTGGCCCCCAATTCGGGCAACCGGCTTCTCCGCCTGGGGCGAGAGCCGCAAGACCAAGATTTGTGTCTGGGTAAGACATACAGTCTTGAAAGTACATGTCGAGGCTTTTTGATATTTCAGCAATTTGAATGCGAGCTTGCTTCACATTGGCTTTTCTTTGAGCGCCGGCGACTCTTGTTCCCAAAATGGCAACAAGTGAGGCCAGAATGGTGACCACGATGATAATTTCAATAAGGGTCATACCGCGTTCATTGTTAATTCGTTTTTGTAATTGCAGTTTAAACATTATGTATCCTCCAAATGCTAGGACACCTAGTTTACCCGCCTAAGTTGAAGAGTTCAAACATTGGCATCATGATTGAAAATACAATAATACCAATAACGCAGCCCATAATTACAATCATCATGGGTTCAAGAAGTGCTGTGAGGCCATCCACTTCATTTTTCACTTGAAAATCGTATGAATCGCTCACTTGCGAGAGCATGACTTCGAGTTCACCTGTTTTTTCACCAATGTTGATCATATGTAAAACAAGAGGTGGGAATTGCCCTGATTTTTTTAAAGGTCCGGCAATCGATTCACCCTCGCTGATATTATCGCGCGCTAAATCTACGGCTCTTGCGAGCACTTCATTGTTTACAACATTTCTCACAATACCCATTGCCGTTAGCATCGGGACTCCGCCCGTGAGCAGAGTTGAGAGCGTGCGTGCAAAACGAGAGACGGCTATAGTTCTTGAGAGGCGCCCGATAACTGGCATTTTCAGAGTAATAGCATCCCACTGAGCAGAGCCACTCGGAGTGTTCTTCCAGTTAAAAAATATAATAAGAGATAAAAATGCGCCAATGCCTAAAACATACCAGTAATCCACAAGAAATCCGCTCAAATTAAAGACCATAACGGTATACCAGGGGAGCACAAGATCTGGTGAGGCATCAAAAATAGTCATAATTTTAGGCACTACAAAGATAAAAAGAATCATAAGTAAGCCTGTTGTGATCACCACCATCAGCACAGGGTAGAGCATGGCGGATTTCACTTTTGAGTTGAGCTCACTTTCAGATTCGGTAAATTCAGCTAGACGTATTAAAATAACGTCGAGTGTGCCTGACATTTCGCCCGCTTCGCACATTGAGATATAAACTTTATTAAAAATTTTAGGGTATTTGGCCATTGATTTGTTGAGTGTCGCGCCCTCATTCACCATATTTTTAATATCAGATATAGCTTCTGAGAGAACTTCATTTTCAACCTGTTCGGCCACGGCAGATAAACTCTCAACAAGTGGCACATTTGCTTTTAACAGAGTCGCCAGCTGGCGTGTCATCATTGAGAGATCTTGAACGCCCACCGATTTATTGCCACTGACTTTTGGGCCTTTTGTTTTTTTAGCACTTTTTGTTTTGTCTTTTAGGTCAATAACATAAATGCCATCTTTTTTTAGACGCGCACGTGCTGTTCGCAGGTTATCGGCGTCAATTGTGCCGCGCAGGTTTTTGCCTTGCTTATTCAGGCCATGGTATTCAAATATAGGCATTACATATTACCTTATGTGTTAATCATCTAGTTGCGTATTTGAAATGACTTCTTCAATTGTGGTCACTCCGGCAATCACCTTTTCAACGCCATGATCACGCATAGTGAGCATGCCATCTCGTACGGCCACTTTTTTTATAGCGGCGCCATCTTCTCTTTTCATAATCAGACTTCGAATGTCTTCATTGATCATTAAAAGTTCTTGTATAATGGTACGGCCAAGATAGCCTTTTTGATTGCACTCCGAGCAGCCCACAGCACGATAAACTTGATTATTTTTAAGGCGCTCTCTTACAATTTCAAGATTTGAGAGCTCGACATCAGTAGGCGTGTACGCTTCTTTGCAATGAGGGCAGAGAAGTCGGACTAGTCGCTGAGCAATAACGCCAAGAAGAGATGTTGCAATCAAAAATGGCTCGCAACCCATATCGATAAGCCGTGGGAACACTCCAGCCGAGTCATTGGTGTGAATAGTTGAAAGCACTAAGTGACCCGTGAGGGAGGCATTGATCGCAATTTCAGCTGTTTCTAAGTCACGAATCTCACCGATCATGATAATATCAGGATCTTGACGTAAGATCGAACGCAGACCATTTGCGAAGGTGAGGCCAATTTTAGAGTTCACTTGAATTTGGCCAATGCCATGAACTCGTTGTTCAACGGGGTCTTCAACTGTGATTATGTTTTTATCAACGCTATTGATTTTACTTAAGGCGGCGTAGAGTGTGGTTGATTTACCAGAACCTGTGGGGCCTGTTACAAGTACAATGCCGTAAGTGTTTTGTAGTAAGCCATCAATCTTCGTAAGGCTTGATTTACTAAAGCCCAGTTGATCCATATCTAAAACAACATTCGATCGATCTTGCAAACGTAGCACAATTCTTTCACCAAATGCTGTAGGAACAGTTGAGAGACGAACATCAACATCTTTACCTGCAAGCTTTAAAGGTATGCGACCATCTTGTGGTAAGCGTTTTTCAGCAATATTGAGATTGCCCATAACTTTTATACGAGATGTGATGGCGTTTTGTAGTTTTTTGGGTGGGCGAAAAATATCAAAGAGTAATCCGTCAATTCTGAATCGAACCACCATATCTTTTTCATAGGGCTCGATATGAATATCTGAGGCTTTTTCTTTAACCGCGCGAAATAGAAGCGTGTTCACTAGTCTTATAACAGGGGCATCGTCGTCACCTGATTCAAGAAGATCAATTACCGGGTCATCAAGATCATATTCTTCACTCTCAATGTCATCTAAGCCCTCAAGGGCCGCCGTGCTTTTTTCATAAACTCGGTTAATGGCCTCTTGAAGCTTATGACTTGTCGTCACGATCGGAATAATTTTTTTGGCAAAGATCACACGCATATCACCCAGAACCCGCAGGTTCAGAGGGTTTGTGAGGAGAACAAGAACTCGATCGCTTTCTACTTTAAAGGGCAGCACTTCATGATTTTTGGCATAATTAATCGGTATATTTCGAACGAGATCAACCGGAATATCATTGTAGGCCACATCTTTAGTGAACTCGGAGCCAATGGCTTTACAAAGATCAGCCAGTGCATCTTCAGGGCTTGAATATGTGCGATTATTAAACTGATGCAAAATGGCTTCGCCATGAGCATCAGGTATATTCAGAAGTGTTTTCAGTTCATCTTCTGAAATAGAGGTGCTTTTTAATATAAGCGTTTCAAGAGCAGTGCCGGACATTATTCTCCTTCTTCAAGATCACCTGGTAGAGCTCCAGTTTCATCTTGTGGGAGTAAATCTGGAGTCATCTCATTAGATTCTGCCGGAATAGCCGAGGGTTCTTCAATGAATTCTTTTGTTTCTTCTTCAACTAATGCGCGACGAGGGAGTTTGTCGATCTCAAGGCCATGAGGGTCACGGCCTTTTAGGTTTTGTTGTATGAAGTCAACGCGTTCATTGAGTTTCGTGTTGAGAAGATCAGCATTGTCTTGAGAGTTACGAAGAATTTTGGGCGTGATGAAGACCAGAAGATTCTTCTTCGACTTTTCGGTGGATTTAGATTTAAATAACCATCCAATAATCGGGATGTCTCCTAGTACAGGTACCTTCACAACCTCTTCAATCTCTTTGTCTTCCATAAGGCCGCCGAGAACAGCAGTGTCATTTGAGTTCACCACAATATTGGTTTGAATAGTGCGGGTCGAGTAGGCTACGGCACTTTCAGCTAGGTTCTTAGCGCCAATTGCTGTTTTATTTAAAGACTCAATTTTTTGATCAATTTTCATACGCACAGAATCAGTGTCCGGGCTAATAAATGGCGTAATTTTGAGTTTTAAGGTTAAGTCTTTTCGCTCAATGCTGGGTGAGACAGCCCCTGTTGATGAGACATTACTTGTAGAAGAAACGGGTACGTTTTCACCGACCTCAATTAGAGCTTCTTCATTATCAAGAGCGGTAATTTGAGGAGTGGATAAAACATTTCCACCTGCATTTTTCTTTAAAAAGCGAATAAGGCCGATTAAGCTTGGGATTTCAAAAGTGGCGCCACCGACTTTAAGCTCCATCATGTCGTTGTTACCAAAACCAAAAGTAAGGCCTGAATCTTTAGCCGGAGTTAAAAGTGAATCTAATTTTTCACTGGCAAAGCCTATACGACCTGCACCCGTAGAAGCTGCACCATTAGAGCCTTTAGCAAAACGGTAATAATTGATGCCCCAGTTGTTGGTGGCATCGGCATTCATTTCTAAAATAATGGCTTTCACAAAAACTTGATCTCGTGGGATATCAATTTTAGCTAAAATTGTGCGCACCACTTCGTAATCTTGTTTTGAAGCTGTAATAATTAAACTGTTGTTGTCTTTGTCTGCTGAAACTTTAACATCGCCACCAAATACCGCTTGCGAAGGTGCGGCAGGTGCTGATCCGGTGCCGCCACCACCGGTCGGGCCGGCGGGCTGACTTTTTACTTTCTCACTTTCAGAGGCGATACCATTGAGTACATTGGCAATTTTTTCTGATTCTCCGTGCCGAACGTAGTAAACATAAACGCCGCCACCGTCTTCTGGGCGAATTCGAAAATCAAGTTTCTTAAGTAGGCCACGAATTCGATCAATACCAGCATCATTACCCACTACGATAATAGAGTTGGTTCGGGTATCGGGTATAACGAGTGAGTAGTTGGCAGCACCTGAGCCCGAGCTACTGGTTGTGGTTTGACCACTTCGAAAGCGGGGGATGCCTGCATTGAATTTTGTATTCTTATCACCCTTGTTGATAATTTGATCGATAAGCTCGGCAATATCTTTTGCACGTGCATACCGAATCGGCATCACAACAAGTTTTTCTTCAAATCCGGGAACATCAATTTGATTGATGATATTTGTAATACGCTCAACGTTTGAGCCTAAGTCTGTAATAATAAGCGAGTTTGTAGGTGAGTAGGCGACCATATCACCAGATTGATTCACAATCGGGCGCAAAGTTTTTTGAACTTCTTCAGCGTTAATATATTTAAGCTTCATGATTCGAGTGATCAGCTGATCCGAATTCGGAAAGTAATTGCCCGAATAGGTATCAATACTTTCTTTTGCTGCATTTTGAATACTTCTGATCTTTAAGAAGTTTCCACTTGGCACAATTGTGAACCCGTTCATGGCCAGCGCTGTTAAAAAGGCTTTATAGGCTTCAGCCACTGTGATTTGGCTGGGAGCTATAATTGAGATTTTGCCGCTAACACCTTTTTCAAGAATAAAGTTCTTACCAGTGAGTTTACTGATGGCTTTTACAATTTCTGAAATATCGGCGTTTGGATAATCAAAGCTTTCAATTAGTTGGGGAAAGTTCTCATTGGTTATATCCTCGGGGTTGGCGCGGGCAAAGTCGGTGTCGCCTTTGCTTGATTTTATTGTACCCTTCGGTTTTTCATTTTGCGCAAAAACATTTGCGGTCACAGCCGAGGCTAAAACCAGTATGAGTATGCAAACAATTCTTTTGTTGGCTTGCCGAATTTTCATCATCGCGCGCACTCCTTTAGCGACTGGGGGTCTTTTTTTTACTGTATTGAGTAGTTAAATCTTTCTTCACGGCCATCACGCTCAACTCCGAGTTGAACTGAGTTAGACGACTTTAAAGTGTTGTACATCTCCATAGCTTTAGTGGGTGAGTTGACCGGTTCATTATTTACCGAGCGAATCATATCCCCAATTTTAAATCCGAGTTTTTCATAAATGCTGCCAGCTTGAATATTTACAAAGCGAAATCCTTCAACGCCAATCCCGTCAGGAGAAAATACCGGCTCCATCCGAGCTTGTTGCAGCAGAGCGGAGAGGTTTTGAGTGAGCCCCTCAAGATCTGCGCGTCGAATCGAGAACTCAAACCGGCCTTTTTGGTCAATTATGCCAGTAGATTTAGGGGCAGTGGATTGCAACCCAAAATTCAAAATCGCGTCTTCAGGAATTTCAATATACTCAGGTGTTCGATTGCTGAGATTTATGAAAATTATTTTTTTGCGCTCTATTTTTGTAATTTCAGCAAGGTCATCAATGATCTCGCCTACTTTGTAAGACATAGACAGGCTTTTACTTGTGAGGCTCACGGTGGCAATCGACATTTTAGGATTAAAATGCACGATGGTGCCGAGAAGCTGAATCGGGAGTTGCGACAAAACGGGCTCACGCTCAAGATTGTTGTCCTGATTATCTTTAGTGGCACCAAGCGCAGGAGGAATAACGCCATCTTCATTAAAAATATTGCGTTCATAAATAATATTATACTCTGCCAAATTATACGCTTTAGAACGTATAGCTCGGCTGGGCTTAATCGGCGGCGCCTCTTTCGGGAGCATGTTTGGACGTACATACAGCAGACCAAGATCTGCCGACATGTAGCCAATTAAAATAGCCATCAGCAGCGCATAATGTTTTTCAAGAGGCGGACGCGCCGACTTGAATTTCGACAGAAGTGGTTGAAATTTCTCTAAGAAGTTCATCTATAAAAAGTGTACAGACCCTTATGAAGACGCGCAAAAAAATAAAGTATTCGACGCTGGTCCAGTCGAGGTTAAAAAATCAGCAGACCTAGACTAGAGTCCTGAATTTATTGTGGATAAAAGAAATTCTTATGACCCAGTCAGTAAATTTCACTGCACCTTGCAATTTCTACATGTTCTTTTTCAGAGATAAAAACCAATGTAGGCTGAGTAAGGCTTTGCAGGGGTATGAGGCACTAGTTTATTGCGGCATAAGAATTGCTCTAGTTAATGGTGGGGAAATGAAAATAGCTTAATGCAGGGGGGATTTGTGCAAGAAGCAATAGTTTTCGGTGGCCAGAACGCTCTTGATTTTTCTGAAGTTAGATCCAGCGTTATTCGTATTCCAGAAGTCAGTATGAGAATTGAACAGGCGCAGAGGATTTGGGATAAGCACTGCGGGGCAAGCTTTAGTTTTCAACACTTTCTCACTTCAGAAAACACCTCTTTTTATAACAATATAAATTTAAAATCTCTTGCCCTTGCTATTGTTCAGTTGGGCTTGCTGGATCGCTACACCCGCATTTTTCGAAAGCCGAAAATTATAGTGGGTAATATTCAAAATGATTCGGCCTTGATGGTCGCGGCTGGGGTCATTACATTTTCTGAGCTTATTATGAAAAGTCAGGCTTTTTGTTTGTTGCGTCCGATGGCGCCACTTCATGATGTGAAAGAACTTGTTTTAAATGGTCGATCACTTCCGCTTTATCAGGGTTATGAAGTGTTAGACCCGAGCGGTTTTAACGCACTTGGTTCGAGTGATATGAGTCTGCAAAATGTTTTACAGTCATTGATCGACAAACAGCAGGTCAAAAAAATAGTTCATGTTGGTCCTGGTTTTTTAAACAAGGCGGCGGGGATAGATGAGCTTTTGACCCGCGATGTGCAAATTGTGGAGTCAATTGATGTTGATCCTATGCTGGGTTGGTTTTGGTCTGAACTGCGCAAGCAAGATTTGGCTTTAGCTCAGGCTCAATAATCTAAGTTTTTAAAAATTATAAAAATGCCGGCTCAAACACAGGCGGGATATGAAATGATCGCGGTTTCAGAAAGTCTGGTATCGGATCAGATGGCGATAGAATGCAGTAGAGACCATAGGGTGTGCTATTTGTGATAAATGAGCGAGGCGGCATCGAAATGAGCTCCCCCTCAAAATGTGGGTAAAGTAAAAATTCTTTTTTTCCGCAGAGTCGGTAAGCATTGTAAATAAGCGAATAAAAAATATCAGGATTGTCGGCATAAAGATGGGTGAGGTGGCGCAGTTCAAACTCCTGACCTTCTTTTGGCAAGGGGTGGGCTAGCCGGAGTAGAGAAAGAAGCGAAAGTACATCGCGAAAGTTACTTGAACTGCTGTCATATTTAACGGGATATGTTCTTTGCACGCGCTCAGGGGACCAGGGTGCCGTGCAGCCAATTAAATTGTCGGACGTATCAAAAGCGAGAAGAAAATTCTCTACATAAAGATCACGCCACTTATCAAGACTTTCTTTAAAATCATGAATAGTTAAATAGGGTGCTAGTGGTCGCTTAGCTGTTTTTTTAAGAATATAATCTGCGAGCTGTTCAAAGTCATTTTCACTAGCAGTGCGAATCTTGATGCCGGTCAGTGGCAAATCATGAAAAGGCCATAGGCCATGAATGCCGATTAAATCAAAGCGTCTAAAAAGATGATACCTGGGCATCCCTCGGCGTAAGTTTCGCGGGCGTATAAAGGCATTGTAGGCCTGGCGTTGTGAGTGTGGGACTGCTGAAAATATATAACGACAGTTTCTTTTTTCTCTCTCTCGCTCAAGTACCGGTAGAAAATGCCGAGCCCAATTTAAAACGGCACTTCTTGTGGGAGAGACGCGAAGGTCAGTGGCGTAACCGACAACTTCAGTTTTATTTTCAATAAAGCCAGGGCGAAAAAGCATAGAGGCCATAGCTTCAATTTCATGTTTATTGTTTTCAAGAATGCATGTGATGTAGTCATTTGTTTGAATTCGATATTGATTAAAAAAACTAAACATTCGCCTGGCGCGGGATTCGATAGCTCCCGGCATAGTCATTTGTGTAAAGTAGTGAAGGAGGCGTTCATTGTCTTCGTCAGACGCCGTTATGAGTCTCATAAAAAGTGAATACCCGTTCGGGTTATTTTAACCACTTGATCTCTTCCTCGCCAAAAATAGCATTGGTATACCGTGCCGCTACGAATAGGTAATCACTCAGCCTATTTAAAGTGATCACAATATGTTTTTGTTCAAGCTGTGGGCTTGTCTTTTGTGATTCGATAAAGCTGATCGTGATGCGTTCGGCTCTTCGACATACGGTTCGAGCCACATGAAGTGTGGCAGAGGTGATATGCCCACCCGGCATAACAAAATCTTTGAGTACCGGAAGCTCGGCCGTCATTTTATCAATCTCAGACTCGAGCTCTGCTATTAATTTCTTCGAAAGCTCGGGCAATCGAGGTTTAAGTTTTTCGTCTTCGCAGGCCAGATGACTACCAATGTTAAAAAGTTCATGTTGCGTCAATTTTAAAGTGGTCACGACGCTCTGTAATGTCTTTGCTGATTTATTTGCGCCCTCAAATAAAAGAATTTGCGCCAGGCATACTCCGATAGTTGAATTGAGCTCATCAACTGTGCCGTAGGCTTCGAGTTGAAGATTTGATTTTGACACGCGTCGGCCACCGAGCAGAGAAGTCTCCCCTAAGTCGCCACCTTTAGTGTATATTTTTGTCGTCATAAGAATAGTTAAGCATATATTGGTTCTATCTTCAAAGAGTGGTCATCATGAAACCTTTTTTTATTTCAGTCCCCCATGCCGGAGAAAATGTTCCTAAAGAAGTGAAGTGGCTAGCCGACTTGCCAGAAACAGTCTTGATGTGCGATGTCGATCGCTTTGTGGATGAGCTTTACACGCCGGCCGCCTCGACCATGGGAGTGCCCATGTTGGTGGCTGAAACCCATCGCTACGTTGTGGATTTGAACCGAGTTCCAGAAGATATCGATCAAAACTCAGTAGAGGGAGCTGTAAATCCCCCGGGTTTATACACCACTGGGTTTCATTGGTCTAAGACGACTACTGGGGCGCCACTTATTAAAAATCCAATTTCACAAAGTCTTCATAATGAGCTCACCGAGAAGTACTACTCACCATTTCATAAAAAAATTGAACAGCAATACAAAGATTTATCTAAGGGGACAGAGTCGGTGTATCACCTCGACGCTCATAGCATGCCTTCTGTTGGCACGAAAGCCCATCGAGATCCTGGGCAAAAGCGACCACAAATTGTAGTGAGTGATTGTGACGGAACTAGTTGTGACCCTGGTTTTTCTGAACTCGTGATCAAAGCTTATAAATCAGCAGGTTTTGAAGTGGAGTACAATTGGCCTTATAAGGGGGGTCGAATCACTCAAATGTATGGCAAGCCAGAACTTCAGCAGCATGCCTTGCAGGTGGAGATGAATCGATCATTATACATGAATGAATCAACAAAACGAAAAAATGCGAATGTGTTTCCTGAAGTGCAGCGACAAATTGTGCGGGCTATAGGCTACATAATGAATGGGTTGAAGTCATGAGCGCAGGCGTTCGTTATTTGGAGAAAATTTTTAAATTCTTTTCATCTATACAGCTTGCCATCATCATTATTATTTCTCTCGGTATCATTTCTGCAGTGGGCACAATAGTCGAAGCTCGTTACGACGCCACTTACGCACAAAAATTAGTTTATGGTTCTCCATACATGTATCTCATTATGGGGCTGTTATGCGTAAACTTAATCAACGTCATGATAGATCGATGGCCATGGAAGCCCTATCACGCTGGATTTGTCTGTGCGCATGTTGGGATTATTATACTTATCGCGGGCTCACTCATGACAAAGATATACGGAGTAGACGGCAGCATGAGCTTTGATATTGGTCAAAGCAATCGCTATGTCATGTTGCCGGATACAGAGTTTGTCGTTTACTCTGCTTTTGGCGACGGAAACTATAAGCACATGTATAGTAATCGACAGGACTATCTCCTTCAGCCTCCTCAGCAATACCCTGAT
>JAGRAK010000120.1 GCA_020434645.1 Bdellovibrionales bacterium
TATGACAACTGTTGATTCATTTTTGGTCAGCCGTTATTTTTGGTACTCTCAAATTATCAGCGACGGCACAAGCTACAAATTTGATTTGATTGCCGCAAAAATTTATCAGTATTTCTTAGAAAATGGGCTCGCCTACTCTTTTGATCATCTCATGGAGAAAGTCAGTCAAAACCCCAATGAATATTTCACTTTTAATGATTCGTACTTCTTAGCAAAACTTCATGAATATTTAGCTGGTCGAATCACTCACCCGATGATTCGAGAACTTTCAGAAATGCTCGCCAGTCGAACCGCACCTTCACAAATTAAAGCTGGGCCTGTTAAACCCACACTTGTTCAAAGTGACGAGCATAGAAAAGATTTAATCAATCAAGTCACCAAAGCTTCTGAGTGGCTGAAAAATGAAATTTCTGAAATCGATAAAGACGCATGGATGATTTTTGATATCCCAACAAAAGACGTCATGTTCACCAAAAACATGGCCAAATGCACAAAAGATGCAAAAGGCAGCGACATACATCTCCTTCGAGACCCAGCAAAAATACTGACGCGAACAAATGAACTCAAACTTTTAATTGAAGTGCCCAATTCACTGATGAGTATTTTAAGTCAATACCGAAATTTTTTGCCTCGTATATATGTGAGCCCCGAGACTTTAGCAAAACTTGAGAAGAAAAAAATATTAGAAAAAATGAATTCGATGAGTTTTGAGTGAATACTTTTTTCGTGAATCTTAGCATACTATTTTTTGCAATTAGCCTCTTGCCGCAATCGGCACAGAGTCAAGAATTACAGTGTTTGATAGGTAGTCCAAAATCACGTGCCCTGATTGATCAATATAAGAAAGACAGTTCGCGAAATGATTTCTTGAAACTTTTTAAGGCTGAGCGTGGCCCTGAATATTGCCCAATTGATGCACCCGACTCAGCTCTCGCGCAACTCAACAGCTTAAATAAAAATATACTAACGCGCGTAGCCCCTCCAAAAATTAAGTTAGAATGTATCAAAGCCTCTATGAAGAGAATCCCAAAAGTGGAATTGAGTTCAAGATCTGGCAAAAATCCGTATTCGCGCCGAGGGGTTTGCACTTCTGACAGTGGCCTACCCAAATGGCAAAATTCTGAACCGTGTATGAATAGTGAATTAACTGAGCTTGTTCAGTGGTCTGTCAATAAGGCTATTGAATGCGGCAACGCCCTCGCACTCAGAATAAGCGGACTCCCTCTAGACCCTGAAATTTTCTTTCAAAAAATTAACAATGAGTCTGCATTTGGTTTTCACCTTCAGAACAATGGCGGAATAGGCATTGGTCAGTTAACCTCAATTGCCATGAAAGAAATATCTCGGCCTAGTCAAATGCCCATAGAAGGACCGCCGCGCAAAAATTATATCCAAGCAGCACAAGAAGAATCAGCCTGCAGCACATTCAAAAGTGTCTTAAATAAAGATGTCGAGTTCACCAACGCCAGGCAAGTACGACATTGCCAACTACTTTGGACGGGAAATGGTTTGGCCCGTAATTTATTTTACTCAATCATGACTTTCATACATAATCGCAGCGTTATCGGGTATAAGAATGGTCGCCCCGCCGGCGGCGTTCGCCAAATCGTCAAGGCTTACGGGATTACAGATGCCAAAAAGATCAATTATTTGACTTTAATTAGTTATGGCCGCAATGGACTAGCAAAAGTGGCTGCAACAATCGAGACCATGAGCAAAGACCCCTCGCTTGCAGGGGTCAATTTAAACACCATGCCTCTAGATCAATTTTTAGAACATCTTGAGAAAATGTCGCCTTACCTGAAAGAAACACGAAATAAGATGAACGAGTTTTTAGATAACTATCAAGCAGAAAAGAATCCGTCGAACCAAACAGGTGCATTATGTGTAGAATAGTTCTAGTTCTTTTTTTAGCCTTATCAGCAAACTCGCGACATGCAATCGCCGCAGAGCCTACGAAAAGTAATTCCACAATTGAAACACTAGTAGCTAAAATTGAAAAAGAAACTTCAAGTGAAAAAACACTTGAACATGTTAAGGCCATTGAAACTCATCTCGTCGATCGCATGAGAGCTGATCAAAGAGCGCTAAAAGATGTGACCCCAAAAGATTTTTCTTATGAGAACTCAACGGTAAGCCAAGCCCTCAGCTCTGCTGAAAACTATTTTATTTTCAAACCCATACTCGACTATCATCTTCACCGCCCAAAAGAGGAAGCAATGAGTAAAGAGGGTTGCCGCGCTATCGAAAACGAAGTCTTGTATAGTTTTTCGTTCGGTCGTCCAGAAGGCGAACTCCCCAGTGGCGACACCGAACTCGCTTTAAAAATTCATCGAAAAATTTGCGGCAAACTAAAATAACCTAAGAACTCAGTGTAAAACTCACGCCGCCCTCAAGACGCGCAATCGGCGGGCGAACTTTGTGCAGACGTACTTTTATTTTCAAATCTTGTGAAGACTTTGATGTTTCGACTTTAATCAAATCTAGAATATCTTGCGCCATTTTTTCGATCATAGCGTAAGATTTTTCTTCAACAAGTTTTGTTATTTTGCGACAGAGTTCATGATAGCAAACTGTATCGTCAAGTTTATCAGTTGTGCAGGCCTCAGGGGCTTTTGAAAACTCCATATCGATAGACAAACGAATTTCTTGGCGCTCGGTTTTTTCAATTTCACGAATACCGAGATTCACCCATAAAGACAGATCCTGTATGTGAAGGCTTGCTCTAGACACTTAAGCCCTTCACCTTTTCTACAATTTCAGCAAGCGGAGAGCCCGGCCCAAAAACTGCGGCAACCCCAGCTCCCGTAAGTTGCTTTGCGTCATCAGGAGGGATGATCCCTCCAACAAAAATAGGCTTATTCATTTTTTTTTCTTTTAGGAGTCTTAAAATCTCGGTGACAAGCGGGACATGGGCTCCAGAGAGAATAGATAGCCCAATCACGTCGACATCTTCTTGCATGGCGGCCATGACGACCATCTCTGGTGTCTGATGAAGGCCGGTGTAAATCACCTCGAAACCGGCATCGCGAAGACCTCGAGCGACAACTTTTGCACCGCGGTCGTGACCATCTAGTCCTGGCTTTGCTATAAGAACTCTTTTAGGATTCATAAAAATTAGATTACCGACTTAGCCATTTTAAAGCAACGAAGGAGATTACAAATGAGTTCAGAATTTCGCCCCCTCACCATGCTCACTGAAGATGAACTGGCCTTTCAAGGCGCCATACGTGAATTTGCCGAAGCCGAAATTCGCCCCCTCGTAAGCCAAATGGATCATGATGCGAAAATGAACCCCGATCTTATTAAAAAATTATTTGAAATGGGTCTTATCGGTATTGAGTCCCCTGATAAATTTGGAGGAGCTGGCTCAACATTTACCATGGCCTGCATCGCGGTTGAAGAAATTGCGCGCGTCGATGGCTCAGTTAGCGTACTTGTCGATGTGCAAAACACTCTTGTCACAAACGCCATGATCAAATGGGCAACAGATAAACAAAAAGACAAGTACCTTCCGCTTCTCGCGCAAAAATGGGTGGGCGCTTACGCCTTGAGCGAAAGCAGCTCGGGCTCCGATGCTTTTGCGCTCAAACTTCGCGCCGAAGACAAGGGTGACCACTATGTACTAAACGGTCACAAGCTCTGGATCACCAATGGCCATGAAGCTTCACTATTCTTATGTTTTGCAAACCTTGACCCAGCAAAAGGTTATAAAGGCATCACAGGCTTTATCGTTGAAAAAGATTTTGCTGGTTTCACTGTCGGCAAAAAAGAGGACAAACTCGGCATTCGCGCCAGCTCCACTTGCGAACTTATTTTTGAAAACTGCAAAGTGCCGAAAGAAAATGTTTTGGGCGAAGTGGGCAAGGGTTACAAAATTGCCATTGAAACCTTAAACGAGGGCCGTATCGGCATAGGCGCTCAAATGCTCGGGATTGCTCAAGGTGCTTACAACGAAACTTTAAAATATATCAAAAGTCGCGAGCAATTCGGCAAATCGATTTCTGAGTTTCAAGGTGTTCAATTTCAGCTCGCCGAAATGCGCACCCAACTCGAGGCCATTCGTCTACTTGTGTACAATGCGGCTCGCCTAAAAGATGCCGGCCAAGATTTTGTAAAAGAAGCGGCCATCGCAAAACTTTATGCCTCTCGTGCGGCCGAAAAAGTTTGCTCGATCGGTGTGGATCTCTTCGGCGGAAATGGTTTCACAAAAGAATACCCAATTGAAAAATATTTTCGCGATGCCAAAATTGGCCAGATTTATGAAGGCACTTCGAACATGCAACTTCAGACCATTGCGAAGATGGAGCTTGCAGAATAGTTGCGCGCTTGCAGAGTAGTTGCGCGTGCGCACGGGTGGGGCTTTAAATGCACGCCTGCAAACAGCCAGGCTTGACATGCACCCATGCGACAAATTTATCTCCTCGTCAGCCCTACCGCATATGCCCAAAGCTTGATGTCGTCAGAGAGCGTTATGTTTTATGAGCAATTTTTTAGGAGCGAATACACCTGGCACGAAACTTTCGCCCTCACCTCGACGTCGAGGTCACTTCGCGTCATCGGTGGAAGTTGTCAATGCTTGCAGATGTGACAGAGAACGAGGCTAGTGGCAGGAGAATATATTCAGCTAACAGAATTACTGTTTATTAAAGCATAGTACTGAAAGCTGCGAATGATACTGATAGTAATCATCATACTTTTTAATCCAGTTACGCAAATCGACAGACAAATCAGAAATATATAATACAGTATACAAATTATTTCTTTCACTAGTGGGGCTGTTAATTAGAAACTCCTGATCCACAACGTGATAAAATCCACTATTTCTATTTGGAATTCTAGTATCAAATCTAAGTTCACTTCCTGGATGTTTATCGTGGGAAAATACAATTTCTCCTGATCCATTTAGCGAACTAAAAACTGTTAACTTCATCCCGCCTTCGTACCAATTCTTACCAAACCCTGTTGTGGTATGGCCTGCCATTTGCTCTACCCTTTCATGCAACCCATGAGGAGGGATAAAAGTGGAGACCATTCAAGTTATGTCCGGATTTCGTGAAATCAAAGATGCATTTCGTACGAAATGTCGGATTACGAAGCCCTCTTCGGAACTCGCACTTTGGTTTACTTTTTCAAATCGCTTATTGTGTGTGCATGATTTAGAGGAGCATAAAGTTTCGATGATATTGGCAATTGTTACTGATAGCTCAATTGAAGTTCGTCTGCCCAGAGAGTCCTATGGTAAAAAATTAATTTTGAACGCCTATGCAAAAGACAATAAGCGACCCGAAAAAGATCTCAACCATAAATATAAATTAACCGGTTTTTTTATTTTTCGTCTCTTGAAGTGAATCCGCAATAAAGCCAAAAGCTTCAAGTCGCTGCATCGCTGTTAACGGGCACGTTCTAAAACCCGGTAGCGGGGAAACTATTGGCCCGTCCACCAATGCGGCCATACCCTCTGTCACAGAATACTCAGCCCACTCTTTCTCGCCACATAGTAGAATAGTTATACTTTTCTCATTAGAACGCACCAATATACACGCCGTGTGCTCCCGTTCGACGTAAACAAAGCTCCAAGCATCATCCACCCTCTTCAAATCTTGAACTTCATCAATTTGGGCTTTGCCGCTCGTGAGCTGGCCTAAATGCATATAATAATACTCGCCTATAAATTTATTGAAATTTTGCTGAACGTGATGGGCAATCTGCGCCGTCAAATCAAATTCGGTTGAGGGTTTTTTGTAAAATTCTTTGAATTCCATAATTGTCGTATCGGCTTTTGAACTTCGACACCTTAAGCTTTGGAGCACGACAACACAGATCTGATTCTGAAAGACCTTGGTACTTAACCTCAAATCTCAACTTTTGCCCAGCTTGCACTGGCGAAACGAAATACCGCCCTAGCCAATTCGCCAGGCGAAGCGCCACATACCTTGAATACACCTGGCACGAAACTTTCATTCTCACCTCGGCGTCGAGGTCACTTCGCGTTAATTAATAATCTATGACTAGGGAAGCTTCGTACCGCTGCCCGGCCTTACTAAGTCATATGCGTTTTGCCCGCGCGCCACTCTAATTTCGTCGTAATACATAGTGTGTGTTAAAACGCTGGTCGGCTCCAATGCAAAATTCCATTTATAAATGGAAAGACAAAAATAAAGTGCGGCGGTACTATTTGAATCAAGTCCATAATAAACAGTTTGTTTATTAATAAGGCTCACGATTTTTTCGCCATCCTGCCTTGAACTTAATTTATTCAGCCCAACATTGAAATCTCAAACCATCAAATTCAATGACATTGATTGGACCGACTTGTTTTTGTAAATTTATGTCGTACATAGTTGAAACAGATTCACCAAACTGCATTTGAAG
>JAGRAK010000121.1 GCA_020434645.1 Bdellovibrionales bacterium
TTTTTCAACAAAGGACATTTCGCTAAAAGATCAAGGTATTTACTCAATCATGTGCAAGGGAGATACTGCGGGAATCTTTCAATTTGAAGGTGAGGGAATTACAGACTTAATTCGTAAAGCACAGCCAAATTGTTTTGAAGATATTGTTGCCATCAACGCCCTTTATCGGCCTGGTCCGATGGACATGATTCCAGATTATTTGGCTCGCAAAAATGGCAGCAAAAAGGTCGAGTATTTATTTTCTCAACTCGAAGACATTCTTAAAGAAACCTATGTAATTGTTGTTTATCAAGAACAGGTGCAATTGATTGCCTCTCGTATTGCCAATTACTCACTTGGGGAAGCAGATGTGCTTCGTCGCGCCATGGGTAAGAAAAACGCTGAAGAAATGGCACGGCAAAAATCTCGATTTTTAGATGGGGCTCAGAAAAATAGTCATGATTTAGAAAAGGCAGAAGAGCTATTTGATCTCATGGCTAAGTTTGCTGAATACGGATTTAACAAGTCTCATGCAGCGGCCTATTGTGTGGTGGCAGCTTATACAGCTTATTTAAAAAACTATTATCCAGTCGAATTCTACGCAGCACTTCTTTCGACGGAGATGAGTGATACAGATAAAATCGTGAAGTATGTTAAAGATGCGCGTCGGCGTGGCATCAATGTGCGTCCGCCACATATTAGTTTCTCAGAGTTTAAGTTTAACGTTGTGGGTGAAGAAATTGCCTTTTCTCTAGGTGCCATTAAAGGTGTGGGCGAAGCCGCAGTTGAAGCGATTGTTGAGGCTAGAGAAAAAACTGAGAATAAAAAATTTGATAGCCTTGAACAATTTTTTGAACTTGTTGATTTGCGACGTGTGAATAAAAAAACAATTGAAAGCTTGATTAAGGCTGGGGCACTAGATGATTTCGGATACAATCGCGCTGAACTGAGTCTCGGGTACACTAAGTTTATAGAGCGAGCAGATAAGAGGCGTAAAGATAACGAGCTCGGGCAAGAGAGTTTGTTTGCTTTTGCGGCTGAAGAAAATCCAGAAATGAATGGCAAAAGTGAAGGGGGCGATCACGATGCTGTCTTGATCGACAGTGCGCCGGAGTGGACGCGTTCTGCGCGGCTCACTTACGAAAAAGAAGTTCTCGGATTTTACTTGAGTGGTCACCCCTTGGACGGCATTGATGATCTTTTAAAAGCATTTGTAACAAGTAATGTGTCAGGACTTGAAAACTCTCCGAGTAAGTCAAAGGTATCGGTAGCCGGGTTGATTTCAACTTTAAAAGAAATCATCACCAAAAAGGGAACGAGAATGGCATTTGCCACTTTTGAAGATACAAGCGGCTCTTTAGAGCTTGTGATCTTTCCGGATGTTTTTGCAAAGAATGAGGCTTTGTTAAAAACTGATGGTGCTCTTATAATTTCTGGCGTCTTAGAAAAGGGAGAGACTTTTGGCGAGGGGTCACGCCCTGCACTTAAAATTTTAGTCGATAAAGTTCAGAGTGCTCAAGACTTATTAAAAACAGGTAAGCAGCTGACTATTTGTTTGAGCACAGAAAAATTCACGAATGATGAAATGGCCAGTAAGCTGTCTCTTCTTAAAGAAATTATGATAAAGCACCCGGGATCTACTAGTTTTATTCTTCAGGTTGAACTCGCTGAAATGGACAAAATTGTAGATCTAGAAGTCTCTGACCCAAGAGGTATTGATCCGTCGCCGCAGTTTTTTGAAAAGATCACGGGGCTGCTAGATGAACCGAAATGGTCGCTGAATTAGTACGCCACGCGTTAATCAAAGTAAAACATTACACACTTCCCCTTATGTTGTTTAAATTACTACTTATGCGCATTTTTTTACTTACATGTTTAGTGGTTCTAACGTTTTCATCGCAAGTGAATGCTCAAGAAGTTATTGAGGTTGTTAAGCAGCCTCACGTTAAGGCAGAAGAAGGGTCTTCAGCAAAAGAAGAGTTAATGAATCTTGCAATTGAAGAGGCTTCTTTTGATGGGATTAGGGGCATAATTGGTGATGAAAAAACAGAACGATCAAAAGATATTATCATAAATAAAGTCATTAAAAACTCAGGGCGCTATATTTTATCTATGCGGGGTCAGAATTTTAGTAAAAAAGGTGAGAGCTTCGTCATGGATGTGACTATGAAGGTTTCACTTAAAGGCCTTCGAACACTTTTGCTAGAGCAGGGGCTTTTATATCAAATGGAAGGGCCGCCTAAAGTTTTGCCGCTTATTCAGATCACAGATCGGGTGAGTGGTCGTCGCTATGGGTGGTGGTATCCGTCGGATGAAAAAGAACATTCTTTTTTAACATCACAACTTGATGTGCTTCATAAAGCGATGCGAGATGAACTGCAGAAGATTGGTTTTTATTCGATGACTCCGGTTGTGGCGGGTATGGCCGCTTCAGTGCCAGAATCGTACCGTGGTGAGAATCTGCAGCGGGCGGACTATCTGTTTTTGGGAGAATATTTTAAAAGTTCAATTGTGCTAAGAGGTCAAATCGTCTATCGCCCAAAGCCTGGGGCTGAAAATATATTTTTAATTGATACGCGTTTAGAGGCTATTCATTCTGGCAATGGCCGTCTTATGGCCGAAGTCGTGCGAACTTACGAAACAGATTCTGGTGCATTTCGCAGTGTAATAGCGAATAAATTTAGAGAAATGGCGCCAAAGCTCACTGAAGACTTGAGCGCTCAGCTTACAGAGGCTTGGAAGAAGGGAACTTTTGGATCATCTGTAATCAAGATGTCCGTGGTGGGCAAAATATCTCCGCTTGATCTTGAAAATTTTAAAAAGACCATTGTATTGCAAATTCGAGATATTAAAGCATTACGTGAACGATTGATTGAAGCGCGTAAGACGACATATGAAGTGGACTCATCGGCTCTCCCACAGCAGCTCGCACAATCTATACGTTCATCGAAGTTTGCTAAATTTAAAGTAGATGTAGATGACGTATCCAGCGAAGGGCTCACGCTAAAGGTCGAGTCTAAGTAGAATTACCTTTCGAGCCCTCATTTTATCGATATAATATAAAAATATGAGATGTCTTTTTATAAGATTTAATAGAGCTATATTATTTTTTGCGAGCGTGGGTCTGATTTTAGTTCTTTCAGGCTGTGGTCTTTTTAATGTTGAAACAAAGAGACAAGAGTCGCCCACAGTTCGAGAAGTTCCGTTTGAAGCGCGGAGTGGAGATCTTTTAAAGAAAAAATTATTAGTATTGCCGTTTTTAGATAGCGAGCTTCAACGCTCTCGCAATGTTGTCGATGTGGCTCGTCGAACGGTAATTGATGAGCTCATAGACACGAGAAATTTCATTGTGATTAACAATAGTGATATTGCGCAAGATCTCGGTGCTTTTGTTAAAGAAAGTAAAGAGTACGACATGTCTGCGGTTTCAAAACTAGCCGCACAAGTGGGTGTATCGGCGGTCATTGAGGGGCGTATACTTGAGATTCGCGCTAAGCGTGTCGGTGATGAAGTGGGTTTATTTCGAAAATTACGTGCGCAAGTGGATGTGGCCGTTCAGATTAGGGTGTATGGCGCAAAGTCCGGTCGTGAAATTTATAATGGAGTTCGAAAGGCGACGGTTGAGCATGAGACCACGCGTGTTGGTGAGAGCGCATATTCAGATCGATTCTTAGAAGAAGACCCGGGTCTAATTCGGGCAGGTGTTAAAAAAGCATTCACGCAAAGCGTAGGCGGTATTGTGAAGGCTGTTGAGAAGCTTTCTTGGGAAGGTCGTATTGCTATGGTCAATGGTGAAAAAATTTATGTGAATGCGGGTCGACTTTCAGGAATCCAGGTTGGTGATATTTTAAAAGTCACTGAAGAGGGCGACGAAGTGTTTGATCCAGACAATGGTGTTTTTATTGGTAAGGCTCAGGGTCGCATGAAGGGCACTGTAGAAGTGGTGAGCTACTTTGGTAAAGATGGTGCAGTAGCCATCATACATTCTGGCTCCGGCTTTCAAGAAAACGATCCTGTTCAGCTGTATTGAACGCCAGCCCGCATCACGCGTGGCATCAATGATTCCCTGCTTGAAACAAATCAATCCCTTGTTATGATTCCTACCTCATAATTTTTTATAAAACGGATTTTTGATGAAGCAAGAGTGGCTTGGGCTTACAGATTATGTGTCAGCGGTTCAGCTCCAGGATAAAATTATAGATCGTGCCTCTTTGGTTAACTTGCTCGCTCATTCTGAGGCGGGGCCTGGTGAAACTATTTTGGGTTTAGAGCATCCTCTCACAATCACACTTGGCAAGCGTGCCGATATTTTAAAAGACATCAAAGCCCCGATACGTGAGTTAAAGGCTAAGCAAGTGGCCATTGTGGGGGTTGAGCGAGGAGGCCAGGCGACCATTCATAATCCCGGGCAGCTTGTGATTTACCCCATTATTAATTTGCGGGAGCGAGGGATTCGGGTACGAGATTATGTTCATGCCTTAGAGGACGTTACAAAGCGTTTTTTGGCCGACTATGGTGTTACGGCTTGCTGCCGTGGAGAAGAGCCTGGTCTCTATACCATACGTGGTAAAATTGCCTTCTTTGGAGTTCGTGTAAAGCGTGGAATGACCTCTCATGGGGTGGCTATAAATGTGTCCAATAACCTTGAAGACTTTGCTCTGATTCGCTCTTGCGGTAAGGAGGGGGAGGTCTTTTCAAGCCTTAATGATTTCAATGTGAAAGTGGAGCTAGAACCTTTATTTCGCCTCTGGTGTGATTACTTTCAGACAGCACTTGGCTTGACCCAAGATGTGAACCGCCCTATGTTAGACAAACCTTTTAATTTGCGGGTATAGCTCAGTTGGTTAGAGCGCGTGGTCGACATCCACGAGGCCCGCCGTTCGAGTCGGCGTACCCGCACCAATTTTAAATTGGTAAATTAACAGGTGAAGCAAACTGATTACAAAATCAATTAAAAGCGTGGGGTCAACAATGTCTGAAGCACCAAATTTTTCAAAACTGACGATTCCAAAAAATGGCCAAGCCATTACAATGGGGTCTAACGGAAAATTAAATGTTCCCGATAATCCAATTATTCCGTTTATTGAAGGAGACGGCACTGGTCCAGATATATGGGCTGCTGCGCAAAATGTTTTCGATGCGGCTGTTCAGAAAGCCTATAACGGAAAAAGAAAAATCAATTGGTTCGAAGTATTGGCTGGTGAAAAAGCTTTTAAAGCAGAGGGCAATTGGCTGCCTGAGGATACTCTCACGGCGTTTCGTCATTATTTAGTTTCAATTAAGGGGCCGCTCACAACTCCAATTGGTAAAGGCATGCGTTCTTTGAATGTGGCCATTCGCCAAATGTTAGACCTATATGTGTGTTTGCGACCGGTGAAGTATTTTACAGGGGTGCCGTCTCCGGTAAAAGCTCCGCAAGATGTCGATATGACGATATTTCGAGAAAACACAGAAGATATTTATGCGGGTATCGAGTTTGAAAAAGGCTCAGATGATGTAAAAAAAGTTCTCAGCTTTTTAAAAGAAACTTTTCCGAAATCTTACGAAAAAATTCGTTTTCCTGAAACTTGTGGGATTGGCATAAAACCAGTTTCACAAGAGGGGAGTGAGCGATTGATTCGAGCGGCTATTGATTTTGCTATTTTGCATAAGCTTCCATCCGTTACACTTGTTCATAAAGGCAATATTATGAAGTTCACTGAAGGTGGATTTCGAAATTGGGGTTATGAACTAGCAAAGCGTGAGTATGCAGACAAAACTTATTCATGGGAGCAGTGGGAAGTTACTAAAAAAGCAAGCGGTGAAGAAGCCGCGAATAAAGAAATGAATGCGGCAAGTGCTGCAGGTAAAATTATAATTAAAGACGCGATCGCCGATATTGCTCTTCAGCAGGTCTTAACGCGTCCTAAAGAATTTTCTGTTATAGCCACACTGAATCTTAACGGGGACTACTTATCTGATGCTCTGGCTGCGCAAGTGGGTGGTATCGGGATTGCTCCGGGCGGCAACATTAATTATAAATCAGGGCACGCGGTATTTGAAGCCACGCACGGCACAGCGCCTAAGTATGCGGGTCAAGACAAGGTGAATCCAGGCTCTGTAATCTTGTCAGGAGAAATGCTTCTTCGCCATTTGGGCTGGAATGAGGCTGCAGATTTAATCATCAAGGGTATGGTTGCAGCTATTGCTTCACGAACAGTGACTTATGATTTTGCTCGACTTATGAAGCAAGACGGTGGCGGTGACGTGAGGGAGCTGAAGTGTTCTGAGTTCGGCCGCGCGATTGTCGAGAAAATGTAAAAAACTGGTCTACATGATTGTGGTCAGAGTCACCTAAGTATTTGAACTGGC
>JAGRAK010000122.1 GCA_020434645.1 Bdellovibrionales bacterium
CGGGGCTATATCCGGGATATTTAGAGCAGTCGGAGCATTTCCGGACATTCACTGAGTGGCAATTTAAAATCGAAAGCCACAATCATGTAGACCAGTTGTAGAGGTTTAATCCTGCGCGAACGATGTTCGCTCAACCTCTAATACCCCAGGTAGCTTTTTTAAATCGGCGATCACTTCACTTAGCTGCTTCGTGTCTCGAACACTCACATCAAAAATGCTCACCGCTCGTAAATCGCGAGATGTTCGCGCTTGAACATTTATAATGTTCACACCACGAGTAGCAAAAACTTCGCTCATACTTTTTAGAAGACCTGACTTATCTTGGCTCATCACTTTTAGACGCACCTGACGCTCGCTTGAAGCTTCAATAGGGGACTTACTCCATGCCACATCAATGGCTCTGGCCTGATCAAGCTCATAAGCTTTTTCACAATCTGCGCGATGAATTGTAATACCGCGACCGCGCGAAATAAAACCAAGAATAGAATCTCCAGGAATGGGCACACAGCATTTTGCATATCGAACCAGCACATCATTCATACCATCAACTGTAATAACTGATGCTGACTTTTTGCTTCTTGATACTGCAGACTTAAAGGCTTTTGATAAAAATGACTCTTTTGTCAAATCTTCTTCTTCAGGCTTTTGAATTTTATCCGGTACTATCTCTTCAATAACTTTTTGTGGAGTAATTTTGCCGTATCCAACACGAATATAAAGGTCATCTAATGACATACAACCTTCATCTTTTAAAAGCTTCTCAAACTTCGGACCTGAAAAATATTTTTGAAGCGGGATGCTCTCTTTTCTAAAACTTCTCTCTAGTAATTCTTTACCCAAATCCAGAGCACGCTTTCTTTGCTCTGTTTTTACAAATGCTCTAATCTTAGACTTCGCCCTTGATGTGACACAAATCTTCAACCAATCTTTTGATGGAGTTTGCGTTTTGGAGGTGATCACCTCAACAGTGTCACCATTACGAAGCTTATGTTTTAAAGTTACTATTTTACCATTTATACGCGCAGCTACAATTCGACTGCCGACATCTGTATGAACAGAAAAAGCAAAATCAATAGGTGTCGAACCCTCAGGTAGCTCTTTCACTTCACCTTTCGGAGTGAACACATATATTTCAGACTCAAATAAATCGCCTTTGATATTTTCTAAAAACTCATCCGAACTATTCGTGCCCTGATGCTGACTGACGAGATCTTTTAGCCAATTGAATTTATTGACCGCCTCCCCATCAATATCTTTACTTGTACCTCTAGACTCTTCTTTGTATTTCCAGTGAGCGGCGATCCCCCACTCGGCGATGAGATGCATTTCACGAGTGCGAATTTGGATTTCAATCCTTTCTCCACCCGGCCCAATCACCGTCGTATGGAGGCTTTGATAATTATTAGTTTTTGGCATTGCTATGAAATCTTTAAAGCGCCCAGGGATAGGTTTAAAAATTGAATGAATAATACCCAGCACCTCATAGCATTCGGCAATGTTGCCAACTGTGATACGAAAAGCCAGCAGATCATAAATCTGATCATAATCAACATTTCGATTGTGCATTTTCTTATATATTGAATAAAGATGTTTTGATCGACCTGAAATATCTGTCTGAACCGTTGATCGAGATTTAATTTCTCGTGCTATTAGCTCGCGTACATCTTCAATAAATTTATCTCTCTCTTTTTTCTTTTTCTGTATTTTTTGAGCGAGATCGTAATACTGTTCAGGGTTTGAATAACGAAAACTCAAATCTTCAAGTTCAATTTTAAGCGAACTGATCCCGAGGCGCCCGGCCAGTGGCGCATAGATATCAAGAGTTTCTTCAGCAATTCTCTTCTGCTTATCAAATGGCAAATGCTTAAGTGTACGCATATTATGCAGTCGATCTGATAATTTGACGAGCACAACGCGCACATCTTTACCCATAGCCACTATCATCTTTCGAATATTCTCGCCCTGCTTTTCATGAGTTTGACGAAACTGCATTTGCGACAGTTTTGTGACGCCGTCGACAAGTTCTCGAATAACAACACCAAATTGTTTTTCAATTTCATCTAGACTGACTTTTGTATCTTCAACAACATCGTGAAGAATTCCGGTGGCAAGACTGGCAACATCAAGCCTGAGATCGGCTAAAATTCCTGCAACACCAAGTGGATGAATAATATACGGCTCACCACTGCGTCTTAATTGACCTTCATGTGCACCATTAGCTAAATCATATGCTTTTTGTAAAATTGAAATATCGGCGTTAGGATTGTACGCAAGAACTCTCTCTATGAGCTCTTCAATAGTCTCAGGAGATGTTTCGTTGATACCTTCATCAAATAATCGCGGAAGCGCCATTAATTTTTTCCCTTAATAAACACATGTATATTTTCGGGAATCGCCTAGCAAATCTTAAATTTTTCTAATCATTATCAGCGGTTAAGATCGGCCTCGACCTGCTTTTCAGGACTACCACTACTCAAGTCTGTGTCGAGCACGATGTTACCGATTGCGACTTCACGAAGAGCCGTCACCACATACTTATTATTTTTAACATGAAGAGTAGGCGTGACACCCTTAAGCAATTGCTTTGCACGTTTTGAGACCAAAATAACCAACGCAAAACGATTATTTAATTTTTCTAGACAATCTTCTACTGTAACTCGAGCCATAATATTCTCCTAGGAAGCAAGTGACGCAAGTTACCGATTTTTAACGATTTCTTCAACCACTTTTTTAAACTGAGAGTAAGACGAGTTAAAATCAGCATTCACCAGCTGCATATCAAAATCACTGGCTTGCGCCATTTCCAGGCGAGCGTTCTCCATTCGAATCTCAAGCTCCCCCTCATCCATCTTGTCTCGCTTCTTTATCCTTTGACGCAGCTCATCAATTGAGGGCGGAAGCACAAAAACTGTAAAAGAATTGGGGTATTTTTCTCGAAAAGTCTTCGCCCCCTGAACGTCTACATCCATGATCACCACTCGACCAGAACCTATAGCCTGATCGATTTCTTCACGAGAAGTCCCATACATATTTTTATGAACATGTGCCCACTCGACAAAAAAATTCTTCTCGATAAGTTCTTTAAAGACCTCTTCTGTTACAAAGTGGTAGGGCACACCTTCTTTTTCACCTTTTCTCATAGAACGCGTTGTATAGGTAACGGTGTCAAACAAGATGGGCATTTCAGCCGTGATCTTATCCACTAAAGTTGATTTACCAACTCCAGATGGTCCAACCACAATAATCATCCCTATATTTGGTTTTATCTCCATACCCTACCAACTTTACTCAATGTTTTGCACCTGCTCTTTAAACGCCTCAATCAATCCCTTGGATTGTATCACGAGCTCTGTAATTGGAGCATAATTAGCCTTAGACCCTATGGTGTTCACTTCTCGGAGTAGCTCCTGAGAGTAAAAATCCATTTTTTTACCCTGCTCTTCTTTCACAGATAAGTACTTCTCGCACATGAGAATGTGTTCACGCAAGCGCGCAATTTCTTCGGCGATATCACACTTATCGAGATAAATGACGAGCTCCTGTGCAAATCGAGCGGGATCTACTGAACCCTCAAGCCCAAGTCTTCGAAGTCGCTCTTTTATACGATCATCAATCCCACTATTCACCTCGGCTCGCAAGGCTTCCATTTTTTTAACTAATTTTTCAAGTGCTTTTAAAATCTGAGAAAGTTCGATTTTTAAAGACCGCCCCTCACGAACACGCTCGGCCTCACAGCTGGCTACGGCCTTACGAAATAATGTGAGCAGCACTTTCTTTTCAGCCGGCTGAACACTTGACCGGTCACGCACTTCAAATATCTGTGGCAGTGCCGACAAACGCTCCACAATATTTGCACTTTGAAAAGGAACATTCAGCGACTTAGCCAAAATTTTATAACCAGCCACCCATTTTTTGGCCACATCGATATTGAGCTCAACATCTAAATTAGCGGCACACCTGCGATGAATATAAACGTCAACCGTTCCACGATGAAAGATCGTTCCCATATGCTTTTTAAGCATGGCTTCAAATTGAAAATACTCTTTTGGTAGATGAAAACGTGGATCTAAAAAGCGCCCATTCACAGCCTTCACAACAACAGAAATCTCTGTTGTCCCCGCTTTTTGCCGTGCCTCACCATAACCCGTCATGCTTTTCATTTGTCGTATTATGGGCGGAGGGGTCACTCATGGTCAAGAATTAGGTGAGATCCACTGAATTTCTTGGTCCCGCTTAAACCAAGTCATCTGCCTTTTTGCAAGCTGCATAGTACTTGTCACAACCAGGCTTAAAAGCTCCTCTCGCTTGAGTTCACCTTTTAGAAAACTCACGACCTCTTTGTAGCCTACAGATTTTAGGGCTTTTGTATCGGCAAAGCCCTTGCTTAATAAGCCCTCAACCTCTTCAATAAAACCCGACGCCAGCATCGTTTTCGTTCGACTTACAACTCGCTTTCGCAATTGATCTCGATCAACATATATCCCAATTTTTTTAAGTTTATATTGTTCTCCAAGAGGCTTATTTTGAGATTCGAATTCAGCACGAATAATATCGAGCGCGCGACCTTCTGAAAGAACAACCCCTAACGCACGCTCCAGACGATAAGGATCTGTCGGTCCAATTTTAATTGCCGCCTTCATGTCTCGCAACTTAAGTTCTTCAAAAAGCCTATTTTGAGATTTAATTTCATCTACCATTTGAAGAATGTGCGGCGGTATCGCTTCGATTTCAAACATCCCTTTTTCAAGAGCTTGTATGTAAAAACCACTCCCTCCAACAAAAAATAGTGGCTGAGCGCTGATTTTCTCTTCAATTATTTGAAGTGCTTTTCGACGATAATCGCCTGCGGTGAAGTTGTCATGGGGCGAAATTATGTCATAGAGATAGTGCGAAATTCTTTTTCGATCTTCTTCACTTGGCTTTGCAGCACCTATTGTAAGATCTGTGTAGGCTTGCACAGAGTCGGCATTCACAATAGCGCCACCCGACTTCTCGGCCTCGCTCAGCGCCCAATTTGATTTGCCTGATGCCGTCGGGCCGACGACAAAAGTAATAAGATTAGACGATACGACCAAAATCACGCTCCAATTTATGAATTGGATACTCGACAAAAACAGGGCGCCCATGTGGGCAAAAACTAGAAAGTGGGTATTCATCCATTTGCTGAAGGAGCGCCGCCATTTCGCCCTTGCTAAGAGCCTGTCCCGCTCGAACTGCCGAATGGCAAGCTAGAGTCGCAGTCAAATCCCCAATAGTCTTTTCAACCTGAAAACTCCCGCCACGCTCAACACATTCTTCAGCCAAACGGGTAAACATCGGCACAAGCGCTTCAGACTTGATAATTGCCGGAGCCCCATGAATCGCGATTTCATCGGGACTCATCTGATCAATATAAAGCCCCATTTGCTCGAGATAGGATTTTAATTTCATTATCTCTTGTGCGCCCTCTTCACCAACGTTCACTACCGGAGGCAATAAAAAATTCTGCACTTCAAGACCATTATTTTTAAATCCTAAATTTAATTTTTCAAATAACACTCTCTCATGTGCCGCATGCTGATCTACAAAAACAATGGCATCTTCTTTTTGCGTAATAATGTAAGTCTTATGAGCTTGGCCTAATACTTCTAAGCTCGCCCACTTCCCATGCGCTTCATTCTCCACTGCGGGCTTAACATAATCTGCCGACTGAAGACTACTCAGCGCCGCATGAACATCACTCACCACAAATTGTGGCGACGAATCTTTCGATTGATACTGGGTTTTATTAAATTCATAAGAAGCAAAACTTAAATTTGAATTTTCATCATTATCTTTTAAATGCGTATCATGACTCAATGCTGGGTTCAGAGACTCACTATTTGCCAAAATTTGCGAAAGCCACGGGGCTTTTTCTAAAACTCCACGAACCGCACGCTGTACAACTCGAAATGCCTGACTTGATTCTCTAAATTTAACTTGAGACTTAGTTGGGCTCACATTAACATCAAGATCACTCGGATCACAATCGACATAAACAACAGCTGTTGGATATTCTCCGTGCATCAGCAAGTTGCGATAGGCATCCATCACCGCGGCTTGCAAACTGCGATCTTGAACAAAACGTCCACGAACAAAAAACCAAATCTGACGCGAATTGCCCATTGTATCATTCGGGCTCGACACCACAACTTCTGCCCGATAATTGTCGAGAGTGTACACCCCTTCAAATAAACCCACTTGATCTAAAACCTGCTCCACTCTTTTTTTATATCCAGCAACAGCCGGCCAATAGTAAAGAAGTTCACCGTCTTGCAACACTCGAATGCTCACAGAGG
>JAGRAK010000123.1 GCA_020434645.1 Bdellovibrionales bacterium
CTCACTTACAATTTTTATCATAACTTCTGTGGCCACAAGGGGGCGAGCCGGACACTTCATACAACGGGAATCCAAATCACCAGTTAATAAACCTCTACGTATTTGCTTAGCCGGCTCATCGTTAAGAATTTCATCAAAACTAGTATTTTTTAAGCTCCCCACAGGCCCCTGCCAACAACAAACACTGACATCACCATTTGATTTAATAAATGAAAAACTCCATGGATCTAAACACATCCGTGTCAGGGGCTTTGTTAAATTCGTTATCGGACTCGCACTTGGTTCTGGCTGCGGCTGCGGCTGCGGCTGTGGCTGCGGCTGCGGCTGTAATTCAAGTTCATATTCAACTTCTTCTTCTACTTCTTCTTCAATTGCTTCTTCAGATTCAGCAAGAAGGGGCTTTTCTTCAGCCAGTACTCGATCGAGAGCCTCAAAAAATCCATCTTGAATGTGACAGCCCATCTTGTGACTGCGGAGGAGACCCTCTACTTCATGCATAATATCATAAGCTTTACGCACATCCTGTAATGACATCGTCGCAACATGATTCACTTGAAATGAATCTGTTGGTCGCTCGTATTTTTCTAAATTGCAAAAATCAATACCATGAATTCCAAGACGAATCGCCTCGTGGGCTAAATCAGGCACACTGAAAATATTTTTGTCGGTCAGCACACAACTCCAACCTAAAGTTGGCCCACTCACACCCAGCTCAGAAGCTCTTTGCCGAATACGGGCTATATTGTGATAAATATTTTCAAACTTTCCGCCCCTTCTCATTTTGGCAAAAAGCTCAGGATCAATTGTATCAATGCTGATCGTAATATTATAAAATCGGGCTAGTGCGTCTATAGTCTTATCGTCAAATTTTAATGCGGCATTTGTAATCAGTTCAAGATTGACACCTGAGGCGAGCAGCGGCTCGGTATACTTCCACCAGTTTTTAATAGTGGTTGTTTCTCCATGACCACTTAACTGTACTTTTTTGACACCACGATTGATTAATGTCTGAATCACATTCTCGGCCGATTCATCGTCCATTTTATAGCCAACATAACCCTCATTACTCACGGCACAATAAACACAGCGCAAATTGCATTTTGATGTGAGCTCAATGAAGGCGTGGTCAATATTCTTTGCCGTTAACAAATTTTGAAAAGACTGAAATGAGCTGGCTTCATCAACTGATGCGATACTCTTATTTGCTATTTCAGTATTTAATTCCATAGATCTGTGCTCCAAAAATATTATAGAAAATCGAGTGGATTACTTCCGCCAATCCAATCTTTGATCCATGAACTTTGCTCCCAAAATTTTTCAAAATCTTTCTTCCAATACGCTTTGCAGGGAGCCATTTTATTTTCGGGCTGAGTATTGAAAATGCACTCTTTAAAATAATTAAAAGCCACTTGCGGAGTTTCTGAGGTCGCCATATGGGCGAACACCGTTACCGTATTCGCCGAGTGACTCCTATAATTGATTAATGGCTTTTTCACCAGCACTGGCTCTGCGTAGAACAACGACCTGAGCAAAAAATCATAATCATGACAAAGCATAAAGTCCTTAAAGCCCCCTATCTTGTCATAGAGTGTTCTTGTGAACATGAGATTGCCCGTCGTAACGGCAATGTTGCTATCTAAAATTCGAAAGCCTACGCTTGGCAATTTCTTGCTGAGTGAAGCCTGATACCACTCACGCATAGGATGCTTCACAGACAATGGCTTGCCCTCGGTGTCAATATGATGAACATAACTCATAACTAAACCGGGCTGACGCTTTTTTAATTTCTTACTTAAAATAGACAGTCGACTCTTGTGGTAATAGTCATCTGAATTTAAAATAGTGAGATAATCACCTGTTGCAAGCTCAAGGCCTTCATTAATTGTATGATGAGCCCCTTTATTCGGCCGGCTTATAAATTGAACTTTACATTTTTTCGGAGGCCGCCTTAAGGCCGATTTGATGACTTGAACACTATTATCACTTGATCCGTCATCAATAACAATAAGTTCTAAATTTTTATACGTTTGCTTAAAAACAGAGTCTATAGCCTGACCGATATACTGAGAATGATTATAAGACGGAATCACGACACTAATCAGAGGCTCAGAGCTCATACATAATTCCTTTTCTCTGGCGCCGGGCTAGCTGCTGCAGTCTATTGCGATACATCTTGCCAACAACTATTGAATTATTTCTATCTAGAACATCTTTTCTTCCAATTGCTCCAATTTTATTTGCTAGGCTCTGGTTTTTATACACTTGCTGCATATGCTCAGCTGCATGCGCGATATGAGGCTCAGCACACTCATATGATTTTTTATAAGGACCAAAACTTATACTCATTTCAGTTAAAGAGTAATCTACAACATAAGAGTTACTCTTATTCATAAAATCAGTATTGCCAGAATACCCCGTTGCAATAACGGGCTTTCCGAGTGCCATGGCCTCAAGCAAAGTCAGACCAAAACCCTCTGCCCGGTGCAGTGACACATAACAATCCGTCTTCAACATAAATTCTTTGATTTGAGCTGAAGTATAGACCTCGTCAATAAGCTGAACTCTTGAGTCTCCATCTATGGCTCGCATCAGTTGCATACGATCTTTCGCAAATAAATGCCCAGAGTTTGTTTTAATTATCAACTGAACATTATCTTTTTTCGCTAGCGGAAAAGCCTGTTTAAAGGCGCGCACTAAACCTTCGGGATTTTTACGAGTCATTGAACTTGCGTAATCAAAACAAAAAGAGAAAGTGAAAGCATCATTGATTTTCTTCTTTGGCGCATGAGGCTCTTCAAAATAAGATGAGTCCACTATATGAGGCATGCAGACCACCGGTATTGGCACACTTCTAGACATTGCCTTTTGAACAAATGTACTTGGCACCCATACCTCATCAATAAAATCAAACACGCTGTCATATTTTTGAGGGAATTCAGAAAACTCCCAAGCCCAAAACCCAATATTATAACGACCCCTACAGTAATGACCACCGCGGCGGTGAAAAAACATATTCATATCTGAAGGATTGACGTGAATTAAATTAAATTGAAATGGGTTGTCGTCTGAGAACTCATTTTCGTTTATTTTAATCACATTGGCGCTATTGGGATCTATGACATTATTAAGGGTAAATGGCACGCCTGCCTCTTTCAGGCAGCGATAACTCCCCCTCGCCGAAACCCCCATACCCCGTTCAGATTGTAAAAACCCACTTAGGTTCACACCAAAACAAGAAGGTTCAGAGTGCGATTTTAAACTCGGGTGCCTCATCTGTTCATTTTTTTCTAAATTAGATTTTGATTTGCCTGTGACTTCGGCCAGCTTAAGCAGCTTCTCCCAACGTTCACCCATTTGAAGCTCTCGAGCCCCATTGCGCGCCGCCCATTCGAGCAATGCAATTTGCCCGTTTACATCCCAAGGATTCGGAAATGACTCAGTCAGGTCTGGGCGAATAGCCCTCATCTCTAAAACTATAGGTGGGACAAGATTACCATGTCCATCTATTAGCCAATTGAAAAAACTATTCTCATTTGCCGTCTGAAATGGGTTTTTAAAATGATCAAATTTGCTCCCCACTTTACCAAATAGAACCCTTACGAAGTCTGGTATCAAAACCCCATTATCAAATTTTAAATAAGGGTACTTTGCTTTACTTAGATCATTTTCATTAGCAAATAATCGCATACGATAAAGCAGGGTCAGCTTTTTGATTATAGGATAGTAGCTTAACGGCAGCCTATCTTGATAAACAGACAACTCTGTCGGCCTATCCAGTCTATAGCCACTAAAATGAAAAAATATTAAAGGCTGATCATTTGAGGTGAACACACCATTTTGCATATTTACATTTCGCTCAACCAAGTTCCAATAGGCGACATTTACGCCAGGATGCCGAACCACATGAGTTTCAGGAAAAAACACAGGAAAAAAGTCAGCCCACTTTTGGTCAGCAAAATAGCCTTCATGCGGCTCTAGCTTGCACTTGATAACTAGTTTCTGCTGCATCCATTTCAACAAACAAATCGCTGTCTCTGAATTACTGAACCCTAAAAAACCAGTATTAAAAAGACCAGTGAGTAAAATGGTAGATTCTGTAGGTCGACAGCCATCGGTGTAATCAAAATTCGGATCTAAAACATGAGGAGTGACAAGAACGGGATGCTTCTCGAGTAATGAAAACATTGGCTCAAAGGTTGATGTCGCTAAACAATCAGCATCTACATATAAGAGCTTCTCAATTTCTTTTTGCTCAATAAGATATTGCGAAAAATAGTATTTCAAATAACACACGAGCTCAAGTGGAGCATATCGAAAGGCCAAACCAAAAAGCTTTGTGTCTTGCTGAGCTAAATCATCAAAATTAATAAACTCAATACTCTTGTATTTTTTCTTAACTTTAATCGGTACTCGATCAATAACCAGTACGTAAACTTTCAGATCTTTCTGAAAGGTTTGCGCCGACTGAGCTAAAGTGAGCGCTTGAGGTAAATAATCTACGCTCGCGATAGTGCAAATCGCCTGTTTAATAGTGTTTTTTTTATTCGATTTCACGTCATGATCATTAAATATTTACATATCATAAGGCAACATAACTTATTCTGTCGCAGCGCAGTCTTATTGCCTTAGACCTATAGCGTAGACTTTATCTTTCCACCTTGCTCTATATAAACTGAAGACATAAAGCGCTGCTCTCCGTGTGAAAATGAAAGATGCGGGCTGTCGGCATAAAATACTTTCGCTGTTTGCGGCCCATAGTGCGCCACAAGGCTTTTTCGAGTCTTATCGGGGTGAATTCTAGGCGATCCCCCATGCGCAAGATCAGCGTGCCATATTAAAACATCACCCTTCTTAGCAAGAAATCTCTCTTTTTTATGGCCAAAACGCTCAGCATCGACTTGATATGACGCTAAACAGTTATCGGTTTCGCTTTCATATAAATAAGACCACTTTGATTTTCCACCAAATATGTAATCCCTCTCGCGATGACTCCCCACGTAATATTCTAACTCACCAGTACCGGCCTCGACATCTTCCAGGGCAATCCAACTGGCCGCCAGATGAGTTTCGGGCGTAATTCTGACATAGCACGTATCTTTATGTATGGGCTGCTCTGAACCCACAATAAAACTTAAACTTTGAAATGCCACCGCCGGCCCTTCAAATATAATATTTAAAAAATCAGAGATACCTCGGTGAAATATCGCCTGCCTGGCCGCTTCAGAAAAAGCATAAACATCTAATAGTTTATTTGTTCCGCCCTTAAACTTAGAGAGTGCAGGAAGAAACTTTAAAACTCCCCCGTCTTGATAGGTTTCAATAATTGCTGAAGTCGAATTTGTTTCCCAAATATCATCAATGTCTTTATTAATTTGATCTATAATGTCATCTTCAATCAAACCTCTAAATACTGTGTACCCCTTTACTGAAAACTCCATGCAATGCTGAAACAGATGTTCGGGTATTAAATCAGCATTATATCGTCTAATCGCTTCTTTTAAAAAATCGGCGCGATCCACCCACAAGCCGCCAAATGAGCTGGTAGTTTTTCGCTGAACCTCACCATTCTGCATGGCGACGGTAAGATCTGTACCCGAAATCTTAAGTTCTAATAGCGGAGTGCTACGCATACCAACAACATCTCCAAACTCAGCAGAAAAGGCACAGCGCCCGTGGCCACCTATTTTTGCCTCAGTCAAATCTTGTCGTTTTATATCGGCAATAATTTTCTTTTCAAGACGTCCATCAATCAATAAGTCCAAAGCAACTGGCTGCTCTGGGGACTCCGCAAGGTATATCCATCCGTCAACCCTCTTATTATCAAATGCATCAATGTGAAATTGGTAAGCCATTGTCGACCTCACTGTAGATTGAAAACGATCTAAGCACAAAAGTACCAGCATGCGCGGCCGGGTCAAGTCGTATTGGCCCGGTGACCTCTGGGTTAAGTTCTAATGTCAAGGCACTTGCCCCTGCTGAATACTCTTGCTCTGAACAGGTAGCGTCCGAGTAATCAAGATGTGACTTTGTTTGCATATAAATTGTGAAATGCGAGTCTGTCGAAGCCCACAACTCAACTTTAGCAAATAGCCTGTGACCTTCTGGTATTTTAAATTCAGGTAAAATCACACTCGGATCATCGCCAAAAACATCAAGAAACAACTCATCGTCTAAAATTTCGTATCGACTATGTTCATGGTCAAATGAATCATGCTGTATACTCAACGGATCAAGTCTGTACACCACCGCCTGCCCATCTGCAATTTCGGCATCACGGGATAATCGATTCATTTCTGCGATCTCAGCACTTGAGG
>JAGRAK010000124.1 GCA_020434645.1 Bdellovibrionales bacterium
GCATTTTAAGTTCAGATGAAATCATTGATCTATACAACTCCACCAAGGAGCGAATTAAAAAAATATCAGAAGATGTTATACATCTGCCTAAAATTACAGAATCGTCAGAAATCAAAAAATCCATTATTGAGTGTCGCAGACCGAGGGCGCTGCCTCCGCAAGTTGAGAATTCACAGCGCGCAGAATTATTCGGGCGAGATTTTGATAAATTAAATTCAGTGCCGCAGCATATGGCAAAGTTAATCAACTATGGGCTCACAGATATTTTACTTCGCTATAAAAACGCACTGGTGTTTGGTGAAGATGTGGCGCAAAAAGGTGGCGTTTACAATGTGACAGATAGTCTTGCGAAGCGCTTTGGTCCCAGACGGGTGTTTAATTCGATATTAGATGAAACTTCTATTTTAGGTAACGCCATCGGTTTTGCGCATAATGGGCTACTCCCAATACCTGAAATTCAATTTTTAGCCTATGTGCATAATGCTGAAGATCAAATTCGCGGGGAGGCGGCAACACTTGCCTTTTTCTCGCAAGGTCAATTCACAAATCCAATGGTGATTCGAGTAGCTGGCCTTGCTTATCAAAAAGGTTTTGGCGGGCATTTTCACAATGACAATTCTCTTGCGATATTTCGTGACATACCAGGGCTTATTGTGGCGGTGCCATCAAATGGTGCCGATGCTGTTAAGATGCTGCGCACGTGTGTGCGTATGGCTGAGACCAAGGGGCGAGTTGTCGTATTTATTGAGCCTATTGCGCTTTATATGACAAAAGACTTGCATCAAGAGGGCGATAAAGAATGGAGCTTTACATATCCTGAGATAGTTGAAGAAATTGAGGTGGGTGAGTTTGGCACCTATGGCGAGGGCGAAGATGTGTTGATTATCACCTATGGCAATGGTTATTTTTATTCTCGCCAGGCAGAGAAAGAGTTACGTGAAAAACTTCAAGTAAAGTGTAAGCTTATTGATTTGCGCTGGATATCACCTATTGATTGGGACAAGTTAATTCAAGTGGTAGATCAATACAAAAAAGTCTTGATAGTAGAAGAGTGTCGTAAAACAGGAAGCCTCAGTGAGGGTCTTGTTGCCGGTATTGTCGAGCGAGCAAAATGCATCCCGAAAATTAAAGTAGTGGCTGCAGATGACTCTTTTATTCCGTTAGGTGTTGCAGCGGCAGCAGGTCTACCAAAAAAAGCAGAAGTGATTGCAGGGGTGCTGGAGCTCCTTAAAAAATGAAAAAGCGTATTGTTGTTGTCTGCCCAGGTCGAGGTTCATACACTGCTGAAACTCTTGGTTATATTAAAAATCATAAAATGCCACAGCTCGAATTTATGAATGATATTGATCACAGAAGGCGGTCGATTGGTGAGCCCACTATAAGTGAGCTCGATCAAGCGCAAAAGTTCTCGCCGAGTGTTCATACAAAAGGCGAGCATGCCTCTGCCTTAATTTATGCAAGCAGCTATCATGATTTCATGAGTATTGATCGTGACCAATATGAAATTTCAGCAATCTGCGGTAACTCCATGGGGTGGTATTTAGCTCTAGCTTTTAGTGGGGCACTAGATTTTTCTGGCGCATTTCAATTGATTCAGACAATGGGTTCAATGATGAAGACTGAAATCATTGGAGGGCAAATAATCTATCCTGTTGTCGATGAGGAGTGGCAGCCAGATTATGAGCGCGAGAGCCGCGTACTGAACCTTATGGAAAAAGTAAATCGAGAAAAAATAGGCGAGGTCTACACTTCGATTTGGCTGGGTGGCTATATAGTTCTAGGGGGCGATCGCTCAGGTTTGCAATATATGCTTAAAAATTTACCCAAATCAGGAGATTATCCTTTTCAACTTATAAATCATGCGGCTTTTCACACGCCACTTTTATTTGAAACAGCAAGACAAGCTGAGCAGGCGATACCTCAACATTTTTTTTCAAAACCTAAGGTGCCACTTATTGATGGGCGAGGAGTGATTTGGCAGCCTTACTCAACAGATGTTGAAAAACTATATGAATATACATTAGGCCACCAAGTTTATGCGCCCTATGATTTCACGTCTTCTGTTACGGTGGCGTTAAAGGAGTTTATGCCCGACTACTTGTGGCTGCTGGGGCCTGGCGCTAGTTTGGGAGGTGCAATAGGGCAAATTTTAGTTAAGAATAGGTGGCGTGGGATAAATAATAAAAATGATTTTAAAGAAAAATCAAAAGAGATACTGATGACATCATAGGGGGAGTCTGGAGTGAGTAAAAAAAATCTGGTATTATTTTCTGTCGTATTATTTATTTTTGGCTGTACGACATTTCCTTTTATGAAAGATAAACCTCCTCAGTACATAAAAGACACTGTGCAAACTGAAAGCTTTGCAGCAAAACGCAGTCTGCAAATTTCAAATGTTGAATATAAATTAAGCGTTGATGTGAGTGAGCCTGGAGAATCCTTTAGAGGTGATCAAGAAATAAGTTTTGATATAAAAACCCCTGAGGATGTTTATATCGATTTTCAGGGAGGCGAGTTATTGTCCGCACAGGTCAACCATAATGTTGTGAAGCTTGAGCGTGGGCCTTTGTATATTGTTGTGCCGAAATCTTCACTTGTTCCTGGTCGCAATGCCGTTCAATTGGTTTATCGTCATGAGTATTCACGTTCAGGGTCGGGGCTCCATAAATTTAAAGACCCCGAAGATGATAAAGTCTACATGTATACAGACTTTGAGCCTTATGATGCGAGCCGATTTGCGCCTTTTTTTGATCAGCCAGATATAAAGGGCACTCTTGAGCTCACAGTAAAGGCGCCGCTCAGGTGGCAAGTTGTTTCAAACACAATGGAGACTAAATTTGAAAAATCTGGTGCCGAGAGTCTGTGGGTTTTTTCTAAAACTGTACCCATGAGTACCTATTTATTTGCGATGATGGCCGGGCCCTATCATGTCTGGAAGAGCCAGTATAAAGAGATTCCGCTTCGAATTTTTGTTCGAGACTCTTTAAAAAAATATGTTCCGTATCAAGAGTGGTTTAAAATCACTCAAGCCGGATTAGAATATTTTAGTGATTACTTTGCAGAGCCCTATCCGTTTTTAAAATATGATCAAATTATTGTGCCCGAATTTAATGCCGGCGCGATGGAGAATATTGCAGCTGTTACCTTTGCAGAAAAATATTTAAAAAGAAAAGACTATACTCGCTTTGATAAGCGTAGACTTTATAACACTGTGCTACATGAAATGGCCCACATGTGGTTTGGTGATCTTGTTACAAACAAATGGTGGAATGATCTTTGGCTAAATGAAAGCTTTGCCACTTACATGGCCACACTGGCGATGGTGAATTCGACTAGCTTTAAAGATTCGTGGGTGAATTTCTCTATTTATAAACAGTACTCTTATAAACAAGATGAATCGATTACAACGCATCCTATTTCAGGAATTGTTGAAAACTCAAGCCAAGCCTTTACTAATTTTGATAGCATTACCTATGGTAAAGGCGCTTCAGTAATGAAAGAGCTCAGTCACTACTTGGGTGCTGATTTATTTCGCGACTCCCTTCGAAACTATATTAAAAAGCATTCTTATAAAAACACGACACTTAATGATTTTATCGCTGCGTTTAATGAAACATCTAAGCTGAATCTCACGGCATGGTTTCGCACCTGGCTTAAATCAACTGGTGTTGACCGAGTGAAACAGTCTTTTTCATGCGAACCGAATAAGATTACCTTTAATGTAGAGGTTAGCCCTGGCGGTAAGCCTCGCACAATTAAGGTATCAGGGTTTAAAAAACGTTGGGGAGCTATTCAAGAGGTGGCGACAACTTTAATTCAAACTCAAGGTCTAGCTGATTCTGAGATTATTTCAAGAGAAGTTACTTCTGAGAAAAAAATTGATTGTCCGGATTTTATTTATGCTAACCATGAAGATCATGGTTATTTAAAAATTGAATTTGATGAGCCGAGTCTGACCTTTATTGAAGAAAATATTGATCTAATTAATAGTGATCTGTTGCGAGCCGCGATTTGGTCTGATTTGTGGGCTATGGTACGGGATCAAAAATATAATCTAGATAAATTCTCAGAACTTGCTTTGAAGTCATTAAAGACGGAGCGAAATCAAGACCTTTTGCTACTGCTAACACAAAAAACTGTGGGTTCAAATGGTGGAGAATATGATTCAGTCTACTATTACATGCCCAATAAAACTTGGTCTGAAAAATTAAAGTATGATAAAATGAATGAGGCGTATGAGGCGGTCATTCGTGAGCGTATGAGTAAAGAGGTGGCCGATCGTTACAAAATATTTCTAGATGCTTATTTGGCCAGTGTGAATTCAAAAGAAGGGCTTGAGCATGTGGCTCTTTTATTGGGGAAGTCCGACAATCCAGATGTGCGTTGGAAGCTTCTGCAAACACTCTGTCGCGAGGGCTATAAAAAGGCGAGTGAGCTAGTTGATCTTGAGCTCCAGTCAGATAAATCAGAAATTGCATATAAAAATTCTCTATCATGTCGTGCCTCTCAACCGAATATGCAGAGTAAAGATTATTATGTACGCGAGTTATTAAAGGATAAAATTAATTTCACATCAGATGAGGTTGATCGTATTACGAGAAGTTTGTATCCAAATAGACAACGCATAGGTTTAGAAAAATATCGAAGTGAAATATTTGAGGCTTTAAGAACGAAGTGGCCAAAGCTTGAGCATAGTTATCAAAGTGATCTGGCTTATGGATTTGCCCCACTTAATTGTGACGTAAAAAGTAACGAGCTATTAAGTGAATTTATAAATTCAAATGAAAAGCTCCCGCCAGCGCTCAAGAAGCCACTGTTATCTAAACTTGATGAAGATAAAAGGTGTTTGGCTGTGCGTGAGTTTAATCGTAAATAATCAAAAAAATTATCTCGTGTACATGACGTCGTCTTGCGAAAGGTGATCGAGTGGTATGAGATCTTTAGAAAATCTAAACCCGTAGCGAAAATGTGACCACTTGGCCATAAAGCCAAGTAGCCAGAACATTCTGATTCGACAAACATATAAAAAGGCGTCTCCGCGGTCGGATTGAAATTCTTGTGGCACAAAGCTTGGGGGCGCGATTGTCGCTTTTAGTTTAACAGCATCAGGAAAAGCATTTTTTATAAAAAATAAATTATTGTCATTAATCAGAGTGCATTTTTCGTTTTTTAAATAGTTGCGGGTGATTTTTAGTATTTCTTCATCTGGTTTAAATGTGCTGGCCACCGTGAACCAATCATAATTTTTAAATGCTTTCATCAGTTTAAAGTTTACGGTTGATGAAATAAAAGTGACAGCTTTATAGCCTCTGTTTGCGCCTCTCTTTTTATTGTCACGTCTTATGTGTGCAGTTAAGATGGCGGTGAATATAGTGGGGAGACCTTTGCCCTGATGTTTTTTTAGAACCATACACTCGTTTGCCAGAACAATGAGACGGTTCTCTTCGATGCTGACATCAAAGAGGGCAAAGCCAACAACTTCATCATTATCACACTTGGCATAGATCAAGGCTGATTGTTTTTTTAGATAGGTCGTGAAATTTTCGCAGGCATTCCACACATCTAGTTCAACTTTTTGGCAAGCTGCTGCGATGGGCGTTAGCTCTTCTTCAGGGCAATGCCTAATTTCAAGTGCATAGAATTTATATTTTCTATTTCGACCTAAGTACATATTAGATTCAGCTTGGTGATAAAGATGCCACTATGCTGACACCAACAACGATTAAACATACGCCACCGATTTGAGCCCACGCCCAGGGTTCTTTATCGATTATTACGGCCAGAAGCATTCCCCAAATAAATGTCGTAGCATAAACAGGGTAGACGACAGAGAGGCGTCCTCCAAGTTTAAACGCGATTACAAATAGAACCATCACAACACAAAATAAAACCATACCCACATAGAGTTGCCAGTTTTTATACAAAGGGATGAGCCCGAGTTGAGCTCCGCCAATCTTGTAGAGCCATTGGCCAACAGCTCCTAAAACGGCGGCAATAAGGTTGAGAATGATGGGGATGGTTTGCGATGGTTGTAGGCTCATAAACGAAAATCCTTTTTTAAATATTTTTTTTTATTAAAGAAATAATGGGATTAGCTTTACCAGATTTTGTTCTGTGTACATCTTTTGTGATGCGCCCTTCAATGCAGACTTGAGGTCTTTGTAATTTTTCATTGAGGTCATGGGGTATTTTTTCCATTAAATCCTCC
>JAGRAK010000125.1 GCA_020434645.1 Bdellovibrionales bacterium
CGCCCATAAGTGATCAGTTCGAGACGATAATAGCCCTCGTCAGCTTTGTCTAAGTTAACAATCGTCAGCGTTTCATTATATTGAGCTAAATCGACCCATATGTTTGTTGCAGTATCGAGCTTCTGCCAATTGTAATCAACGACTGAACTTGCGTCTCTAATCGCGGCCATAAGTATAAGATTAGTGCCAGGCTCAAAGCCACCGGCTGTTGCATACGGAACCATAATCACAACTTTTTCTTCGGAGTTCGATTCTAAGTTTGCTACCCCATCTATGGGCTCCATCGGATTTGAACAAGCACCTAATGTTAGTATAGCGCCAACTAGAAGAGTTGAGTGAATAAGACGAATTTTAAAAATCTTTTTAAAAAATTGTAAATTCATATAGCCCCCGACTAATTTATTTGCACAAATGATGCCGGGTATCTCCATTGAATATACTGGTCATTCTCATTTTGATACGTTGATATCGGCGACATTGATTAAAAGATATTCAGTTTCATTGTGTCTGAAAATTCAGCACACCTAATGAAAAGTCGGCCTAGCCTCAACAAAGCTAACTGAATAAACCTCATGAGAGCGGATGATCTGTCGATTTTTATAAAAATATACAAACGCCATAATAATTCCCGCCGCAAATCCAAGCGCATGCGTGCGATAACTGGTATTCGGCACAAATGTTGACGGAGCGAAAATCATGAAACTAATTCCAACAACCCTGAGAGTTCGATTGAGCCATTTGTACTGACGCTGAATTAAAAAATACATTGTGAGCCAAAATCCACCCAGCACATAAACTAGACCCGAGGCACCAAGTAAACGCACATCAGGCGAATACGTGGCAATAGCGAGCAAGTTAACAAAAGCAGCCACCAAAAAAGATGTCAGTGGGTAAATGGTAAAACCAAAATAGCCAAAAATAAAAAAGCTAAAAACAGAAAGCATATACATATTCGAAAGATAGTGGCCAAGATCAGCATGTATAAAAAGTGCCGTAAAAATACGCCACAACTGCCCGTGCGCGAAAACCTCATCTTTGATTGCTGGTAAATATTGCGACCACCCGAACGGATCTCGCCAATAAAAAAGGGTGATCAAACCCATCATAAACACTGTCATGACGGCGATCAAGAAGCTGTCTTTGCCCGGCTTACCCGTAATCATCGTTTTGATTAAACGACGCTCTTGAATTAACACCGGTTCAGGTTGCTCAAAATCCACCAGAACAGTTTGTATTCAATATTGTCAATGTCAAGGCTGATACTGATGACAACCCCCAATTGGCCTGCTAAAAGCAACTAACCCTAAGGAGATTCAATATGATCTATCAACTCACCGTCACCCAATTTTGCAAAATGCTAAATAACCTCAATTTAATTCTAGATAAAGCCGCGGCCTACGCTGATAGCAAGAAATTTGATATGGGCGTACTGCTTGAGGCACGCCTGGCTCCAGACCAATTTAATTTTACACGCCAAATTCAAATTGTTTGCGATACGGCCAAACTGGGCGCTTCACGTTTAACCGGCAAAGAAGCCCCCAAACATGACGACAATGAAAAAACACTAGCCGAAATTCGCACCCGAATTTCAGATACAATTTCTTACCTAGAGTCTTTTACCGAAAAAGATTATGCTGAATCGGCCACTCGTCACATTTCGCAACCCCGCTGGGAAGGCAAATACCTTACCGGAGAAGAATTTGTGCTCCACCATGCTGTGCCCAACTTTTATTTTCATATGACTACAGCTTACGCTATTCTTCGTCACAATGGCGTGGATGTCGGCAAAAAAGATTATTTAGGGGCAATCCCATATAAAAAATAAATATGACTCTCTTGAAATCTTTTTTTTAAGGAGAATGAATGTGATTGAGACTTCTCAAAATGTGTATAATTTCTGGTTTAAAGAATTAAAAACTGAACAATGGTTTAAAAAAGATCTTGAGCTAGATAATAAAATTGCAGAAAAATTCAAGCCCACTTATGAAGCGGCAATTAAAAGTGAACTATTTTCTTGGCGCGATACTCCACATGGAGCACTTGCCGAAATTATTGTGCTCGATCAATTTTCTCGCAATATGTTTCGTGGCGCCCCCGCATCCTTTGCTAGCGACACCATCGCGCTCACCCTAGCCCAAGGGGCCATAAGGCGCCGACTTGATCTCGAATTAAAAGCCGTAGAAAAAAGCTTTCTCTATATGCCCTTTATGCACAGCGAATCTCTTGTCATTCACGAACAAGCGGTGAAATTATTTGATCAGCCCGGATTAGAAAACAATCTCGATTTTGAAATTCGCCACAAAAAAATTATTGAACGCTTTGGTCGATATCCCCATAGAAATGAAATTTTAGGGCGCACCTCTACCGCTGAGGAGATCGAGTTTTTAAAAGAGCCGGGATCTTCTTTTTGATTGCGCGCACAGAATCCTTAGACCGCCTACTAACGACTGAATTCTTCGAGCCACTCCGCTAAATACATATAAATCGAATGACGAAAGGCTTTTTGAAAGCCATTAGGGCTTAAATGAAAAGCATCGAGGTACTTCTTTGTGACTCGCATACAGCCTTCAGGTGGTGTCTCCATAGAAATATCGCCACCAAAACTCTCGGGGCTATCGGGTGAAGAAATAAGCGAAGGGTGAGCTGTCTGCTTCTTTTCAAGACCATATTTCTTCTGTCCGTAGTAATAGTGCATCAACCCATAATGATGAATGTAATTGATATTACCCGCTGAATTATTGAGACGGGTTGAAAGATACGCCGCCATTCTAAGAAGTGCTGAGTTGAGCTCAAGAACACTCGGGCGACCCATATTTTCGAATTTTTCTTTATAAGGCTTAATCTGAATGAAGTCTTTAAAGTTCGGGTAATCATAACCTGTGATCAGAATTTTCACATCCGGCCTTACACTCAAAATAAAATCAGAAACATTTTGAAGATGGCTTCTAATTTTTTCAAAAATGGCGGTCTCTTCGGCTTCGGTGTTTTGTTTGTTCCAGTACTTTGAAAAATCATTTCCGCCTGCTGAGATATACACTATTTTGACATCTTCATGCTTAAGTAACTGCTCTCTGATTTTGTATTGATATTTCTCTTCGACAAGATGGTAAGACTTTAATCCACCCTCTGTGGTCTGATTACAGCCATATATTTTAGCGCGAACTTCTGCATTTTCACTTTTATAGCCCTGATGCTTGAGCTCAGCGTCGAATGATCCAAATTGACAGCTCAACCATGCCCAACTGTCTCCCACCACAAGAATGCCGACTGGCTCTGCCGCTTGCGCTGAAAAACTAAACATTAATGCCGTCACCAATACTGAAATGAATTTAACCACGACTCCCCCATGTTGAAATACACACAGAGGCTCATCGACTAACGGCCTTACCGACTTAATAAAAATGATTGAATTTTGACAGGCCTAACGGCTTGGCATTTGTTGCTACAGCAACTCACTAGACCAAGGGCGATGAAGAAATTCGAAATTTTACCGATAAATAGTTTATGGCCTTTAAAGAATTGCTCAACATATCATTACCAGAACGAGACCTCTATCAGATGGTCAGCGAAAAGTTACAGCGAGAATACACTTTACACCAAAACGCCTGGTACTTTATAAAACTTGAAAAAGATAAAAATAAATTAGGCCATTCATATATCTCATGGGTTAAAGAATTTGATGACCCTGATAAAATGATGGATTTTCATTACGACACGGTAAATCTTCGCGCCTGTATATTAACAAAATTTGAATCAGGCAAACATCAAATACTGTGTCATGGATTTTGGGTTTTTAATATTTATACCATTACACCAATACAGATCAGCGCTGGGCGCGAAGGCATCCTGACCGGCAGAACTGAATATGGCAAAATGATCGATCGAGAATTACTCGAAAGCGCTTTTGGAGAAATTACTTCAGAGCTAAAATCGGCTAAACGGCAAAAATCCGTATGATGAATATAGGTTATTTGCAATCTCCTCAACAGAAATACCCTGGATCACCCCTTCTTCAAAAAAATGCCTCACAAGCCTATCTCCAGCACTCCCCGCCTTAAGATATACTTTCAATATAGAGACATTCTTATCTTGCACAGCTAGAGCAATATTCACCTTATGTTCCTCATAATCATGGGCGTAGAAAACTCCATCTAAATTAGTAAACCATAGCCCTAATTTGTCCATCGACTTATTTGTCCGGGTCTTAATCCGAAGCGCCGTCTTAATGTGGGTGAATCCGGATATTAAATGCGTAGTTTCCATTTTATTAGCCTCCTTAAAAATCAGGAGGACATAGAGCAAATGTTGTTCCAACAGAAATCTAGATTGCCGGCACTTTCGAATCAAAACGCCGAATAAAAGTACAGCGTTTACAAAGTTCTTCGCAGACTTTAAATTGATCAAATCCCTGGCGCATGTGACGAGCACGATCAGAGTTCAGCGCCTCAAGTACTGTTAAAGCCGAGATGTTACCCAGATCGACACCCTTTTCTTTATCAAGACAACACGGCACAACTGTACCATCTGCATGAATTGCAAAATGTGATTTCAAACCATAACAGTAACCACTCTCGCTACTCACTGGAGCCTGAAGTGTTGGCCACTCAAAACGAGAATCAAAATGCAAATATAATCTTCCGACTACATGACGTGATTTTTTAAAAGCTACATCCACAGGAGCCTCTAGCTTGTAACCAAATTCTGCTTCAATGGGTTTTAAAAAATGCTGATTTGCCATCTCGGTGTCTTCGCGACTGCCCATATTCCATAGTCGATAATTAATATAAAGATCAGGTCTGACTTCAAGTGCACGTCTGGTAAATTCAAAAATTGGAGCAAGATAACTCATCACATCTTTTTCTGGAAAGTTCGATGTGAAACTCTGCAATGAAAAATTCACTTGCCGAATTATTGGAGTCAGCAATTTTTGGGCGCGCTCTGGGTATTTCAACAATGTGCCATTGGTCGTCAAATTGACTGGCACATGATTCTCTTCGCATACTTTAAGAAACTCAAAAAAATCAGGATGAGTCATCGGCTCACCCATTAAATGAAAGGTGACCTCTTCTGTTAGATCTTTCACTTGGGCGATGACTTTTTGAAACATGTCGCGCGACATGACTTTCTTCTCGCGATGAACCTCCGGGCAGAAGTCACACTGAAGATTACATATATTGCTAATCTCGATATAAACACGAGAAAACCTTTTAGAAGACACAGACCACCACTTTAGCTCTACAGCACGTATGAAATACTAACACTCGATAGCCTAGCCACCCTACTGTATTAATTTCAAATTTACTAGCCTATAGCGATTTGATATTCAAAATACGGGGGACATGCGATCTTACCGAAATATGAAAAATAAAACCTCAATATTACTGGTGTCGATATCTCTACTTATAACTTTCGCAGCAAAAGCTGAAGATAGCAGCGACCCGATCTCCATCAGCCCCGCCATACATAATCAAAGCCCATTTCGCACCCAGTACGGCAGCGATGATCGCCAAGATATATTTGAGGTCACCTCTCCTAAAATCCGAGAACTTGCCCGCTCAGTTGGTGCATTTATTTATTATAAAAAAATTGCGCCCGCCGACTCAACCCATGAATTTAAGCTCGACTTAAAATCATACGGTGAGCGGTATAAAATGTGTAAAGGAGTTCGCTACTATGAACAACCTAGCGCCCCGTTTGCAACAGCCTTTTTGGTGGCTCCGAATGTCGTGGCCACTGCTGCTCACGCCGTAACAAATTCAAAAAAAGAAGCCATGATGGAGGAAGTGCTCTGTTCTGAAACCTATTTCATATTTGATTACGCCTACACGAGTGAGAATCAAGATTTACAAAAAATTTCAAATCAAGCTGTATACAAATGCGCTCGCGTAATCGAAAAAAAATTAGTATGGATGAGTGAAGACTATGCGCTCATTGAACTTGATCGCCCGGTGAAAGATCGCAAACCGCTGAAGTTTTCAAAGAATGGATTACCCAAAGTGGGTGATCAGATTTTCACCTTGGGTTATCCGCATGGTTTACCTCAAAAGTTTTCTGGTTTAGCTAGTGTTCGATCTGTTGATGTGGAGTCTTCTAGATTCTCATCAAATTCTGATTTGGCCGCTGGCAATTCAGGTTCACCAGTATTTGATGCTGCAACCAATGAGGTTCTCGGCATTCATGTCTCTGGAGAATATGACTTAAAT
>JAGRAK010000126.1 GCA_020434645.1 Bdellovibrionales bacterium
GTTCCACCTAGTGAATTTATAAGATTTAATTTGCCTAAGTCTTCATATTTTTCAAAGTAAACCTCTCCCCAAAACTGATCGAGCTCGCCGAAACCACAAAAAAGTAACTTATTTTGATTCTTAAGCTTGTGTGTACCTTGTAGCTTGTTAATCATAACGCCTTTGGGGCAACCTGAAGCCTCTTTAGCCTCTTGGTTCTTCGGGGTAATTTGAGATGAATTATCCTGCTGCAAATCTTTTATTGAACTCTCAATATTTATTTTTTCTGAAGTCCCATTAGGGAGCTTGAGATACACAGCAAAACCTATACATAAAAGTAAAATCATAAATAAAAATACCTTAGCTTTTGCAGTCATTTTCAAAACTCCTATGTGTACTATTGTAAGTGAAAAGCCCAATTTGTCACTAAAGTAATCTTTTTAAGCTGACAACAAGTGCACAACTCTTAACGACTCAATAAAACTCGGCTCCACAATGGGTGCCCCTGCAGGAGTTGCGGCCGTACATGCTGGACACAATTCAGCTGGCGAAAAGCTGAAAGTTTTCTCTCTTTTAATATAAATTAATGAGAATAATTTTTTCTACTCGATCCCTCTTGCAAACTTTAACAAGTCGGTAAAATCTTTGGTTTCATCTGCAACTCGAAGTGCTTTTATATACCTACTTCGATCATCATTTTCATAAGTTAGATCATCACTCCCCCATGAAAATTTGTTTCCCCCATTGAACTCAAGTAATAAATCCGTGGCTAACCTTGACCATCTCCCATTGCCGTTAGGGAATGGATGAATCCAAACTAGTTTGTGATGAAAGCGTATCGCTAACTCATCTAAACTATAAGTCTCGTTTTCTAGCCAGTATTGAACATTACCTAATAACTGCCCTAGTTCGTTTTGAATATTTTCTTTTGGAACCCCAATATTGGTTTGCGACCGCCTGAATTTACCTGCCCATTCCCAAACTTGCCCAAACATTTGTTTGTGCAACTCAATTAATCCTGAAACAGTAAGCAAATTCTTTTTTATTTTTCGACTCGACTTTGTCCATAGCAAAGCCTGAGCAATGTTATTGGCTTCAAATTCATTAAGTTCACTCTGTGTTGTTAAATTAGGAATAAGGCCACGTATTGTTTCAGAATCCAGTGGAATTGATCCAGGAATATTATTAATCTTCACTTTAACTTCCAAATCTTATTTATCTTCTCTGATAGAATCTTTTTTTTCATATCATCGATAGCTTGTTTTTGCTCGTTTGAATCCATGCCTTGTTTTTCTAATTTCATCGTTTTATCCACTTGTGACAACATTGACCGAGCCGCAATCTCAGCCTGGGTTTCAATTACTTTTTCAAGGCTTTCTTTCGGAACAATAAAGTATATAAAATCGCAACCCATTGCCTCTGCTGTTTTTTGCAAAGACTCGACCGTCACCTTGCCATCTAGCTCACTTTTCTCAATGGCCTGTATTCTTTGTTTGATTGTACCTAATCTCTTACCAAGATCCTCTAAAGACATCCCAAGAGAACTTCGGACTTCCTTAACCCAACCCTCTTTAGGCCTCTTTAAATTTATTTTTTTTAGTTCTTTATAGAAGCGATCTAATTGCCGCCTTCTTAATTCACTAGTGTCAGCCATACTTACCGTCCATATATGTGTAGACATATAATATATTTTTATCTACTTATTTGTATACTTTATCGGAATTTATGTCTATTTATTTATAGACCAAATTGGCAGCCTATGCTTTGGACTGGGGGGGGGTAAAGCCCTGCCATTCCCTGCCAATGTATGCTAACTATTTGAAATTATTGACGCAAAATCACCCGCTCCAAATCGGCTATAAGTAGTTAGGGGTTAATAAATGCCCACAAACGAAGCCTCCAGAATTCAATACGAAAAACTTATTTTTTGCCAGTATTGTTTTTCATGCCCACATTTTTACCCGGACTACCATTTGTTTCTGGAAAGCTTGTTCCGTAGAAGTAGTTTAATACATAAGGTTGCCAAGCATCATCACCTGATGCCATCTTCTAAATCACTGTCATTTGGGCTATGATAAATACCCATTTTTTGATTCAATAGCATTAGACCAGCCCTACCTTGCCAATATATGCTGACCACTTGAAATTGTTAACGCGGAATCAACCGCTCCAAATTTTGGTTCTCTGACCCATGAAAAATTCTGCTATATTTTTTATCTCCGCGACATCTGTACTGTCTATTTTTCTATATAACAAATACCCATCAAGCGTCACCCCACACTCACCACCAAATAACTTGATCACTGTCTATCAAGATATCGTAGACAATGAACCTGATTATTATATATCAGATCCGATTGTGGGCATGGTTCACAAGCCCCATGCCATGCGAGAATACGATTGGCCAGAACACCCCAATAAAAAATTTCAATCCAAAACCAATAATTTAGGCTTCAGAGAAGATCACGACACAGAAATCACTAAGCCGACCGACGTTTTCAGAGTTTTAGTCACAGGCGACAGTCATATTGACGGTGTTATAAATAACAAGGAGTCGTTTCCGAACCAACTCGAATTTATTATGAACTCTTCATCGGGTAAAAAAAATGAAATAATAAACGCCGGAGCTGGTTACTATTCGCCACGCGCCTATGAAGCCGTTATTCGAAAGTACTCCACTTTGTCGCCAAATCTTTTTATTGCGGTTATTTACACCGGCAATGACTTTCTCGACACCACTCATTTTTTAGAAATGAGTGAGCCGGTCGCCAGACCACCAGACTATTATGAACGGCTCGAAAAAGCTTATGCCCTCAATTCTGCTTTAGTCGGCCAAACTCTAAATCAATTTTTCTATTTTAAAAATTTTCCCGATATGAGAGAGAAGGTTATCAATTCAATTGTCGAATCAATGGCAAATGCGGCAGCCCAGTGCACTAAGATTAAGAGCGAGTTTATTGTTGTCATGCTCCCTACAAAATTAGATGCCGGCCAGCATAATCTCGACAAAATAACGGCCGCGATCGCTGCTCTCGAGTTAGATCAGTCTGACTTTGAATCGAACAGGCAAATGAGCCGTGAAATTTGCGATCAGTTACATGCCCAAAATATAAAATGCTGGAATTCGCAAGAAGCCCTCAATGACTCTAAACAAGAGTATTTTTGGGAGCAAGATTATCACTTGAATATTCTTGGCCATAAAACTTTAGCCAATGGATTTTTTAAAAAATACAAATCTAATTTACAAAAACCTTCAAGCGAATAAAAATCAGACATGCAAGCCCCCTCATATTTAACAATACTAATTCTTGTCAGGTAAACTTCGCTCCTTCCAGATGGCATAGATCGCGGGATAAACAAGTAGCTCCAGTATAAATGAAGTGAAAATTCCGCCGACCATGGGGGCGGCCATTCGCTTCATTACATCAGCACCACTGTCGGCAGTACTTGCCCACAATATGGGTAGTAAGGCCAAAAAGGTTGTCAAAACAGTCATCATCTTCGGTCGAATTCTTTTTACTGCTCCAAGGTGAATGGCCTGTTTGAGCTCATTAAAATTATTCATTCGACCGGCCTTCACTTCTTTTTCATAAGCCAAGTCTAAATAAAGCAGCATATAAATCGCAGTCTCAGCATCGACACCCAAAAGCGCAATGAGACCCACCCACACCGCGATACTCATATTGTAATCTAAGAAGTACAAAAGCCAAACGGCGCCAATGGCCGAAAACGGTATCGCCAGCAGCACAATAGATGTTTTCATTGCTGATCCGGTATTCATAAAAATAAGAAATATGATGATGAGTAAAGTGATCGGCAATATGACTTTTAGTTTTTCTTTTACCCTCTCAATGCTTTTATACTGACCACTCCATGAAAGCGAATAGCCTGTTGGGAGTACTAACTTTTCATCTACTAATTTTTTAGCCGCCTTAACATACGAGCCTATATCTGAAACTTCTAAGTCGACATAAACATAGCCAGTAAGCAAGCCATTGTCGTTTCGAATCATCCCCGGCCCGTTCACTCTTTCAATAGAAGCCACTTCAGATAATGGTATTTGATAGCCTTTCGGCGAATCGATCAGAATTCGTTTAATGTCTTCTTCGTTTTGTCTAAAAGCACGGGCGTAACGAACATTGACTGAATAGCGCTCTCGCCCCTCAACTGCCGTTGTCACATTGCGACCGCCCAGTGCAGTTGAAAGTGCACTTTGGGCACTGCCGATAGAAATACCATGTCTGGCAAGCGATTCTCGATTGAAATTAAAATCAAGAAAGTAACCACCCACTACCCGCTCAGCAAAGACACTTCTTGTGCCCGGCACTTCAGACACAATTTTCTCAAGCTCAACACCGATTTTCTCTATTTCTTTCAAATCACCACCTGAAACCTTAATGCCAATGGGTGTTCGAATTCCAGTTGTGAGCATGTCAATGCGCCCCTTAATCGGGAGCGTCCACGCATTTGTGACTCCTGGGAATTTCATTTTCTGATTCATATCTGAAATAAGTTCTTCCCAACTCATGTAACGGGGCGTGAACCAGGCAAACGGAATTTGCAAAATATCGGGCAAAAAAGAATACCATCTGTCTTTTGTTCGCCACTGCCTTTGATCTTTCAAAACAACAACAGTCTCCATCATCGAAAGAGGCGCCGGATCAGTAGCCGTCATCGCGCGCCCAGCTTTACCGTGAACACTCACCACTTCAGGAAAACTCTTTAGAATTTCATCTTGTCGCTGGAGTAAATTTTGAGCCTCAGTTACCGAAATCCCCGGCATGGTTGTGGGCATATATAAAATTGTGCCCTCATTCAGCGGTGGCATAAACTCTGAGCCCAATTTAAAAAATATAGGAACCGTAACAAGAACTGAAAGTAGGGCCAAACCCACTACTTTTCGTCTATTATCAACCACCCAGTCTACCGCCGGGCTATATACTTTAAACAGAAAGCGGCTAATCGGATGCTCTTCTTCAGATTTTGTTTTTGAGGCAAAGAGAAAATTAATAGATTTTGTAAACCACGTCGGTCCAAATTTAATTTCTTTTATATTAGTCAGCAAAATTAATAAGGCCGGCACCATGGTAATTGATAAAACTGAAGCCACAATCATCGCGAGAGTTTTCGTATAAGCAAGTGGCTTAAATAGCCGACCCTCTTGATCTTCTAATGCAAAAATTGGGATAAACGAAACCGCAATGACTAGAAGTGAATAAAAACTCGCAGGCCCCACCTCTTTAATAGCTGAAATAATCACTTCGTCTATAGATCCGACTTCACCACCTGTACGCCACTCTTCGATTTTCTTATGACAATTTTCAACCACCACAATAGCAGCATCAACCATCGCGCCAATGGCAATAGCTATTCCGCCAAGAGACATTATATTAGCCGACACATTCATCATATACATAAACGTAAAACTAATAATAACTGCTGCAGGTAACGTGATAATCGGCACAAGGGCACTAGGTAAATGCAGCAAAAATATCATGATAATAAAAGCCACAACAAGCATCTCAACTATCAACTCGTGCTTTAATGTGCCCACAGCGCGATGAATAAGTTCAGCCCGATTGTATGTTTCAACAATCTCAACACCTTCAGGGAGCGATGGTTTTAACTCTTCAAGTTTTCTCTCTACTCTTTCAATTACAGAACTTGCGTTTTCACCAAAGCGCATAACGACAATGCCCCCCACGACATCACCTATGCCGTCTAGATCACCTACACCTCTGCGGATTTCTGGCCCCTCAGTGACTCTTGCAATATTTTTTACATAAACCGGAACGCCTTGCTTGCTGACACCCACAACAATATTTTCAAGGTCCTGTCGAGATTTAGCGTAACCCCTAGCGCGCACCATGTACTCAATACCTGAAAATTCAATAACACGAGCACCCGTTTCGTTATTGCCTTCACTTATGGCCTTTGTAACTTTTGAAAGTGGTATATTGTAGGCGCGCAGAGATTCAGGGTTAATTTGAACTTGATATTGTTTTTCAAAACCACCAAAAGAAGCAATTTCTGAAACACCTTTTACCGATTGCAATTGATATCTTAAAAACCAATCTTGAAAAGATCTTAATTCTGCAAGCGAATGCTGGCCAGACGTGTCTTTAAGAGCATATTGATAAACCCAACCCACACCAGTGGCATCAGGACC
>JAGRAK010000127.1 GCA_020434645.1 Bdellovibrionales bacterium
ATAAGTAACTCTTACGTATTAAGTAATTACTAAATACAAATGTTGCGAGATTTTTATTAAACAGGCGATCACGGTAGTCAAATTGAAGGCCAGAACTGCCGGCAAAGTCAGCATTACTCACGGGTTCATTGTGGCGATAATAGGGCTGGTTTTGAAAGTCTCCGAAGAAAATATGCTCGGGTCGATCGGTGTAGGGGATTCTTGAATAGATAATTTCAGGTTCAATTTCATGTTTGTAGCGGTTGGATTTACCGTCTTCAATGCCAAAAACGGCACTGTATTTAGTTTTAAATGAGATATCTGTTTGTAGATACCGGCGCGCCGCATTTCTTTCGTAGTTCTTTATTGATGGAGGGGGGTCAACATTAAAGCGGTACTGAGCTTCATTATAAGTGACCGACGGCAAGACATCGAGATAGCGACCAATATGAAAGGGGTAGCTAAGTGAGGGCTGAAATATATAACGGTGCCCGGTGCGTATGCGATCCATTCGAGAGCCGAGAATATAATCAAATTGCCCATCTCGTTCTTCTGTGGGTTCATAAGGCGAAGTGGATTTGACATCATCATAGGCAAAATCACGTCTAGAAAAATTGGTGTAATTAAAATCAAATTTAAAAAATAAATTCGTGTTGAGTATTTCTTGCTCCATTAGGCCGTACTGCAATTCTGGAAAGCGGTGAACCGAATCATTGTTGTCAGCCTGGGCATCAGCTTTTAAGAGGTTGGTGTAATGTGCGGCTTCAATGCTAAAGTGCTGTTCGTTAGTGTTTTTTGTTAGTGAGGTTTTGTTCTCTAAAGCTGGATCCCCATGCCCGAGCATTTCGTCTGTAAAATCTCGAGGGTAACGTAAATCAGATGCTAAGTTGAGATTGGCTCTATGAACATAATTGTTTGGCAGATCATAATAGTGTTTGTAACTCATGAATGCGCGATTGAAGTTGAGTGATTCGCCTGTAGGTTGACCAGTGGGTGAAAAGGCATCATCGCGTAAATAAGCCGCATTGAATATGCCGTGGCTCCCGGGTGACAGTACATATCGATATTCAACTTTATGTTTAAGGCCTCTTTTTTCATAGTTCTTAATGGTGTAAGTCAAATCTTGACTCGAATTAATAGCCCAGAAATAGGGGAGTGAAATCGCGGTTCCTCCAATTGAGGAGTAGTCAAATGAAGGGACAAGTAGACCAGTTTGTCTTGTCGACTTTAACGGCACTAGAATTCTGGGGAGAATAAGTATCGGAAAATCAGCAACTCTCAGAATGGGATATTTAATATAAGCGTAACCGCCAATTTCAGCTTCAATTTCATGCCCTGAGAAGCTCCATGCGGCAGGGCATGTGGCACATGAGGTGTAACTGGCTGACCGGGCGACAAATTTGGTGGCGGAGTTTTTTTTGATAATATCTCCTAAAAAAACAACCTGCCCGGCTTGAACAGAGCCTTTATGGATCTCACCCACTTTAGATTTATAGTTGTAAATGATTTTTTCGCCTTCGATAAAAGTGTCAACCGTCTCTAAAACCACGCCACCTTCAGCACTTATGGTTTGGGTTTTCATGTTGATCGTAGCTTTTTGGCAAGTGATGGCTTCAGCGCCAAAGCCAATGCGAACATTGCCCTCTAGTGTAACGGTTCTTGTTTCGTAATCTCGTGAGATGTCGTTTGCCGAGAGTTCAAGTCCATCGGTTTTTGAGGCGGCATAGGCTGAGGACATCAAGGCGCTGACAATTAAAATCAGTGCCGAAAATAATAAGCCATGTAGAGAGGCTCTCATGAAGTGAAGTCTTTGATGCATTTATGTATCATTGCGCGGGATGAGACCTGACTCAACTAAAAAACTATTTGGTTTTCATTACATACACGCCGTCCCAGTCACCAGGAGGCGGTTCGGCAATGAATTCCTGACATCTGTCGATATATATTCTTGATGTTTCATCGTTTTGATTGTGAGATATCGCTTCATTAAAGGCGGCTATGGCCTTATCAAACTCTTTCTGGTGGTAGAGTGCGTAGCCTGCATTAAAATGTTCGGCCATTTTGATGATATTTTCTGCAGGTTTTCCCTCAGATAGGAGCTCATAAATTTTAACTGGTTTTAATTTTCCTTTGACGCGAACAAGATCAACTTCTCGACAATTGAACTCATCTTTTACATCCTCATAAGTGAATTCGCTAATAATAATATGCGTGCCATAGGATTTATTGATGCCCTCAAGGCGTGAGGCTAAATTAACGGCGTCGCCCATGACGGTGTAGCTTCGAACGGTTTCTGACCCCATATTGCCCACATTGCACTCGCCAGTATTGAGACCAATACCGATATCAATTTGCGGAAGACCTTTTTTTTCATATTCTTTTTGCAAGTCTTTTAGTTTTTCCATGCTTTCAAGGGCACAGCGACAGGCCATTTTTGCATGATTTTCGTAATGTACAGGGGCTCCGAAAAAGGCCATGACGGCGTCACCCATATATTTATCAAGTGTGCCTTGATTTTTAAAAACAATTTCGGTCATGGGAGTTAAGTAGCTATTAAGTAGATCAGAAAGAGCTTTGGGATCAAGTTTTTCAGAAATAGTGGTGAAGCCGCGAACGTCAGAGAAAAATACAGTGACCCGTTCTTTTCGGCCGCCGAGCTCTAAATTTTTTGGATCTTGTAAGATTTCTTCAACAATTGCGGGAGATACGTATTTAGAAAATGTGGCACGAAGTTCTTTTTTACTGCGTTCTTCGGTTAAGTATTTATAAAACGTGAGAAAGACATAAGTGAAGAGAACTTGAAAGATCGGAAAAATTATTGAAACTAGGTGGCCTTTACCGAATAAAAACGTCCGATCAACAAAGGCAATGCCGACAGCTAACAAGATTGTAAAAATAAGACCAGAGAGGGCGCCAGCGTGTGCTAGAGAAAGCGATATCACAATGCCAAGGGCGAGCATAAAGACGGGCATGTATTTTTCTTCGTTTGCATTTTTAGATAAAAAGTCACGGCGAAGAAGATTGTCAATAACGTTGGCGTGGGTTTCGACTCCTGGGAAATTCTCATCAAACGGGGTCACTCGTAAGTCAAATACAGCGATCGCTGTTGCGCCCAATACAAAAACTTTATCTTTTAAATAGACGTTCTTAGGTATTGGTTTTGTTTCGTCATGCCAGCCGAGTTCTTTTGTGTACACATTCTGAGTCACCAAAATATTGGGATCATTGTCATTAAGTAGGTCAGCTATTGAAGCGTGAGAGATTGTGTGCCCTCGACCGGCATAGTTAATAAACATAACGCCCTCACGGCTAACTGGAATATCAAATTGGCGTTCACCATTTTCACTATTTATAACACTTAGTTTTGTTATGAACTTTAGATTAGGGAGGTCTTCGCGTGTGACTAAGTCAAATTGAATGTTTTGATTAGTGGCAACTAAAAATGCCTGCAAGCCAATTGAGGGAAAGTATCGAGAGCCTGTTCTGGCAATGAGTTGTGAGCGACGAATAGTACCATCATTATCAAGTTTTGCGTTGAAGTAGCCATAGTTTTCACCGGCATTGGTGATTATAGGTATGTTCAGTGTCCAATCTAAAACTTCTGGTATTGAATTTCGAGGACTGTGACTGTGAAAGCTGATAAGCCATTCTTCAAAAGAGGGAAAATTCAATTCTGGGATTTCACCTTTAACTGTAGCCCACTCACTCTTAAGTAGGCGAGTGGTCTCATCGGTCTTCTCATTTAAAAAATCTCTAGCGCAATATGCAATTTGATTTTCAAGTATTAGCTTATCTAATTCAAATTGCTCAAACTCAGAGCTCGGCTTGGGGCGAGAGTCTTCTATGGAGCTTTTTATATCAAGTAGTCTATTTTCAAATACGGCAACGAGCCCCTCGGGCAGATAGGTGGCATTTTCTTCTAATGCAACGACTGGGGTGGCCTGCGTATCGCTCATTTTATAGAGCTTATGGTCTTTAAAAATAATATCGTGGCAGTAGAGTTTTGCCCCCGATAGTTCAGATTCACTGTACCATGAGCGTTCATTTTCATAAAAATTACCAAGTATAAATTTAGATTTATTTTTTGATAAATACTCAGAAAATGTTTTATCGGGATCTGCCTTTTCTAACTCCACATCAATGGCCGCTTTCACGCCGGGCGGGAGTAGATCTTTTTTTGCTATAGACTCTACAAGACGCTTGTCTGGTCGGTCTGAAGGCTCGCTCCACACTATATCGGCCGCAATGACCTTTGCCCCATGCTTATAAGCGTTGTCGATGGCTTTACCAATAACATCTCGTGGCCACGGCCAGCGGCCAATTATGTTAATAGAGCGATCATCGATAGCCAGAACGCCAACAGAATCACTGCCATAGCGAGTGCCACGAAATTTGAGCCGATAATCAAAAGAAAGTTGGTCGGCTGTTGAAATTATATCTTGAATAGTGCTTTCCTGCGTTCCTGGATCTTTTGTGTAATAGCTAAATGCAATATAAGATAGAGCAACAGTGATATACATTCCGAGGGCTACGGGTGTTATCAGTTTTAAGAACCAGGGATGTAACTTCATAAGGTCTATAGCTTATATGATAATTTGTAGTGTTGTCGAGATCTGGACTCATCAAGATGGGGAGTTGTCGTGTAGAATAGTACAAGAAGAGCCAATCGCATTCGACTAAGGTCGAGCCCGCAGGGAGTGCAAATATGGAAGCAAAAGTTGAAAATCGTGAAGGTATTTTTGTTGTCAGTCTAATCGGAAAAATGGATTTTGAAAGCGCAGACAGTTTAAAGTCAAATTGCATTAAAACATTTTCAAATCAAGCTGTGATCTTCAACTTACAGAATCTTAATTTTGTTGGTTCAAGTGGTATCACCCCATTTTTAGAGTTACTATCTGAGCTCTCACGCTCGTCAGGGCCAAAATTTAAAATTTGCTCGGTGGGTGCTGAATTTTTACGCATGTTTGAAGCGGGAACAGTAGATGGAATCGAAATATATCGTGATGTTCATGATGCTTGTCGAGCTTTCAGATCGAGTGACGTGCAAGCACTGGCGCGCCTGAAGCCATTTGGTTTAAAGCTTACGATCGAATAGTAAAGTTTCTTGTGACAAAACCGACTAGTGCCCCGCGTGCAAACTAGATAATGCCTTATCAATTTTAGATATAATTTCTGGAGTGAGGGTGTCCTCGCGTTTCACTTCTGTTTCGGGTGCGCTGGCCGTTGGAGTACTCAGTGAAGCTCTCATTTTTTCTTTTTTATCGACTTCGTTTTTATACGCTATAGATCTTAGCTCAGAGGCGTCTAGACGTTCTTTTAACTCGCGCACTTCTCGGCGATATTCATTAATTGAAATGCTGAGCTCCTGGTTGAGTTTCTGTAGTGAATTTTTTTGATCATTGAGGCGTTCGACCTGAGTCTGTTGATCTCGCCACAGAAGTTGCAATGTTTCAACCTGCTCATTTAGATTTTGTTTTTCTTCAGCCAGTGTTTCAACTAAAGCGGTTTGCTCATCTAAAGATTTGTTCTTAAACTCGAGCTCTATTGCTAAATCTTTAGCGTCGTTACGGTGGCGCACAAGCGCTTTTTGAATATTTGACAGCTCAGCTGCATTATGAATTTCAGACTCTTCTCGTTTTCTGTCTGCAATAATGAGGTCATTTTCGAGTTTTACTTTTTCATTTACAAGTTTTTCAAAATCTTGACTGCGTTGACCGAGAAGTTTGTTTTGTTCATAGAGCATTTCAAGTTCACCTTTGAGATTCCGAATTTGAGTCTCATAAGCATCTGTTAGATTTGAAATTTGTGATTTATTTTCTTTAGATTGCTCTGTAATGTAGGCTGTTGATTCAGAAAGATTTCTGCGAAGATCACTGATAATGGACTCTTGATTCTGCCTTTTAGAACGTAAAGTTTGGATCTCTTCTTTTGTAAAGGTCATTGCACGGCGTATATTGCGTCGATATTTTGTGTATCGGCGTACAAGACGAGACGAGAGTTCGCGCTGATTTTCAACCTCGGCAAGAAGAAGGGCTTGGCCACTTTGTGCCTCTTGAGTTGCGCTT
>JAGRAK010000128.1 GCA_020434645.1 Bdellovibrionales bacterium
AATCCCAACTAATTGATTTTTTAAAAAACCCTGCTTAATTTAATAATTTTCATGACCATTCTATTTACCTAAACTATAAGAATTCAGCTGTGGCACTAACCACTTAGTGATTTCAGACGCAGCCAGCTCCGTGCCATCTTTATTAAAATGAGTGTCACGAAGAATATAAAGCCTTTTGTCACTACCTATTTTCTTAAACATGGGGAATAGATCTAAATATTCTATATTTTCAGTGCTCAAAATTTCTTTGATTTTCTTTCGAGACAGCTCTATATCAATATCTTCTTTACTAAATTGCGTCTTCGCGAGCTCTTCATTGAAGACACTTTCGTCTACTTGCAGTTCGTCGGGTAAAATTAAGACTTTAAAATCTATATTTTGTTTTTTAAGATAATGCTTCATGAGATAAATAGTCTCGCTGACATTTTTATACTGCTCTTGCATTTGATCAATAGAGAAGTTCTTGTGCCCCCATTGCAGGTTTTCAAATGCGACTTTTGAGAAGGCATCTTCGGTCATGGTCGGTCCTGGCGCGAAATCACATACTCCAATATTGGCATCCCAGCCCAATTCAGTGTTTTTTCGTATAGTACTCATATGGGTCAAGAGCACATATGCCCTTGACCTGGGTACAATTGGATAACCGAAGACTTCAACAATGTGGCGCGGATCAATATCTATAAAGGCCGCATTAAGCACGATACGTTTGCGATCTAAAACCGCATCGCGAAAATCATTACCCACAAAAAAACCCAGAAGCACGAGATCTGGATTGTACTGCAATAAATGCCTTTTAAGCAGCAGATACTGCTCACGGGTGCCCGTCATTGGGTATCCCATATTGATGACTTCTATTTTATTTTTTTTAAAATCGGGTACGTCATTTAAGCTCTTCTCGATCAAGGCCGGGTAGTTGCACGCTGTTCCGCCATACCAATTAAAAGAGTCCCCCAAAATTATTATACGAAAAACATCCGGCTCTTTTTTAACTGCATGATTATCATTAAAGCCAAATTCATTTGATCCCCATACTTTAGAGCGAACCTTGAATCCAAGCTCACTGTCATATTCCAAAACACCCTTGAAAAACACCGGGTCCAATGCGATAAGCGCTATCTCCAGTAACAAAAATGCGACCAACAACAAAAGCGCGGCCGTAAATACTCCCCTAAACAATCGGAAAATAAAAGCCTCCCGACTTCTTGCTTGACGACCGTATCGGCTTATTTAAAGTGATGGTTTTGCCCGCCACGTGCCCTGCCGAAAAGGCTTCGTCATAAACTTGCACCGATGAACTCCGTCGTGAATGAAGTCTTGGGTAAATCTCTGATACATAATAATCTAGGTGAACGTCATTTTTAAATTTCTCTAGGGCACGACTTATTATATTAGTTTCGACAACATTCGATACTTTCACCTCAAGTGAGGTTTTTAGTTTTTTATCAAACCCATCGAGCACACCCAGCCGAAATGAAGATCTTTCGGCGCGCCTTAAAGGAGAACCCCTCTTTAGCGAACCATTTAATAAAAACTCCACCTGTTGAAGTAAAAAATGGTAAACAAATTCGGCCATTTCAACATTCTCACGTGTACCAATTAGCTCAATAGCCTGCACTTTTTCGCCAGTCTTGGCATCAAACTGCCGGCAAATTAAGGCTTTAACAAAAAAATGTTCAAGCAAGATACTGACCGTTCGTTGCTGCCAAGACTCCAGGCGCTTTTTGCCATGGGTGATCACGAGATGTACAAATTGGTCTTGATCATGAGCCTCAATATTTTTTAAATTGTATTTAGCATAGAGTTCACGCACTCGCTCCATGGCGAGATGCGCTTCAAATTCATTGGCGGAAGCCCCTAAAGAAAGTAGCTTTTTGGCTTTCTCTATTATTTTCTGTGCTTCCTGGTTTTTTGTCTCAAGCTTCCAATCTAAATTGGCACTTTGCAAATTCACGCTGGCTTTTGCATATTGCGCCGGCACCCCAAGACGCTTGCAGGCCTCTTTAAATGACAAACCATGGGGAGTCTCGCCCGCACCCAATACGGGATGCATACGCTTCATATTTGAAAGTTGATGTTCATCCACATATTGATGGGCCATTTCGTGAAGCAGAATACCGATGACATGTTGCCAAGAGTGCTCTCGAACCAGTTTTCTAGAAATTAAAATGGTTCTATTTTGGCCATTATATTGACCCCACAATGTTTCAGAATCAAATAAAGCAATACTGATCGGGCGCAGTTTCACTTTATGAACATGACAGACCCAATCGAACTCAGAATTCAACTGAATGACAATGGACTTCTCATGCTCTAAAAAGTTGTCATTGCTATCGTTCTTCACTTTAATTTTCCTTTAAAAGTTTTTCTATGTGTTTTTCAAGTTCTAGAGCCGTAACATTATGGATACCCGATACTTGAAACACCTCCGGAGAAATACCTCGACCTATATGAACACCCACATGAAACAAAATTCGCTTTGGCATTCGAGAAAGTGCGCGCCCACCCATTCTGCTAAAAAAACTACCCCATAAGCCCGTTAACGCCATAGGCACCACCGGCACTGAGTCCCGCTTTAATATAAATTCTATACCTTTCTTAAATGGCTTTAGCTCCCCATCTGACGACAATTCCCCCTCCGGAAAAATACATACAAGCTCACCAGCTTGAAGCTCACGCGAAACAATCTCAAATGCTTGATCATAAATTTCTTTATTTTCATTTGCTCCTGCAATCGGAATCACTTTCGCGTGTCGAAACAGATATCGCACCAAGGGTATTTCAAAGAATTTATAGTACATCACAAAACGCACAGGGCGCTTTATAGCGGCTGACAATATCAGCCAGTCTATATAGCTCACATGGTTACAAATTAGGAGCGCCGGCCCCTCTTGCGGAATATTGCCCGAGCCCTTAACTCGGATACGATAAACAAGTCGAGAGACAGCCCAACTCAAAAACCGCAAAGTAAACTCTGGCACCACTGAATAAATATAAATAGCGACAATTAAATTGAGACCAGAATAAATCAAAATAATTTGCGGCAAAGTTAATTTTAGAAAATAAAAAAACATTAAAAGTAGTGATGAGATCACCATAAAAAACGCATTGATCACATTATTTGAAGCAATCACGCGCGAGCGTATTTTACGTTCTGAACGCTCTTGCACCAAAGTATAAAGTGGAACTGAAAATGCTCCGCCAAAAACTGAAATCATAAGAAGATCAAAAGTAAAACGAATTGAACCATCATGAGATATAAATTGTTGAAATGTAAGTAAGTCAGCGGCAGAGCTTGAGACCCAGTTTGACGATACATAGGCGAGATCCACTAAAAACACGGTCATGCCAAGCGAACCCCAAGGCACGAGCCCGATCTCGACCCGATCAAACGAGAGCTTCTCGCAAAGTACGGCACCGATAGCAATACCTATTGTGAAAGTGGCCAGAAAGAGCGTCACTACATTTTCATTTGCTAAAAGTAAATTCTTTGTCAGCACGGGTAGAATTGATAATAGCGCTGCACCAAAAAACCAGAACCAACTAATACCTAAGATAGAATTAAAAACCGCTTTATTCGGAAGTATCAGCTTTATTGTGCTCCAAATTTGCGGAACTGGATTAAGCCCTACTTTTAAATCAGAATCTGCTATTGAAACACTGGGTATTTTATAACTTGCCAATAGCCCCAAAAAAGCAACAAAAAGCACCCCGCTGATGATCCAATTTTCGGCATGTGCAAAACCTGCGACCACACCCCCAATAATAGTCCCTATAAGTATGGCGAGAAATGTGCCGACTTCGATATAGGCATTTCCCCTCACTAAATTTTTCTCATCTATGAGCTCTGGGATAATACTATATTTCACTGGCCCAAAAAAAGTAGATTGCAGGCCCATAAAAAACAGAGCGAGCATTAAGAATTTAAACTCGTGAAAATAAAACCCCATACTGGCCACGAGCATAACAGCAACTTCTAACCACTTTGTAAGACGCGCAATTTTCGATTTTTCAAATTTGTCTGATAACTGACCGGCAAGAGATGAAAATAAAAAAAACGGCAAAATAAATACGCCACCGGCTAAAGCCACTATAGACTCCGGCGCAAGCCCCCAAAGAGAAATGCCCTTAAAAGTGATAATAACGACAAGCGCATTCTTAAATAGATTGTCGTTGAGTGCACCGAGAAATTGCGTCCACATAAGTGGCGCAAATTTTTTATCTTTAAATATGAGTTTTATAGACACAAATAGCATTGCATCATGTGTAAACCATCTCCGCAATCATGCAGAGAAGTCAGCCATACCCAATTAAACATGGTTTCACCCGGCACGATAAATGCGTTCAACTTGAAAAGTGACAAAATTCGTCATCTATACGATTTTACTAGGTATTTTAATAATCACATGGTAATTTATACACAGCGTTATAAACCCAGAGGTCTTTTATGAAGTTTGAAAAAGTAGTTTTATCTTTATCTGTCATGGCATTTCTAATTGCGGCTAGCCATTCATCACTCGCAGCTAATACAAATACGGCGGGCAAAAATTATGTTACAAAAAGTAAATCCAAAGCCGTGGCGAAATCGAAAAAACGAAAAAAATCTCGTCATAAAATCTCAGTTGATGATGAAATCGCGCAAGAAGTTCGAAACTATGAAATGGCCGCCGTCAAAAATCCAGCGAAATCAGAATCCGTAATGATGGATATAAAAAGAACATCAAAACGTTCGGCTAAAACTACTGCCAAAATTAGCACCGTAAAGCCTGAAGAGAATATATTTTCAGGTTCGGTTAATTTTACAGCTGGCAAAGACTCTAATATAGACCCAGATAAAACGAGTATCAAAGGCACATACTTTCAAATAGACCCGACACTGAGCTTTAAATCTGGCAATTGGAGCGGTTCATTTGGCGCTTCAATTAAAGATTTTGCTGAACAAGATCAATCTGATTTATTCAAACAAAGTGAAGCGACAGCTTCTACAAGTTACACAACAAAAATATCAAACATCACAACTTCTACCACAACAGTTAAAGGCCTCTACCATGATGAGAAATGGCCTGACTATATAAATGCTACTTCTGGAGTGACGCCAGGATACGATCTAGATGGCAATACTCAAAGCATGGCCATTCGCTACGGCGAACTCAGTATTGAACAAAAACTAGGCTTTGATTTTGGCAAAGTGAACACCGAAATTGGTGGCTCTGCCAAGCGACGCGATAGCTTTAGCTTATTTTCAGACTTCGCGCCCGATATTTTTGGCGCAAAACCCTATGAGAAGGACTACACCGATCTAATAGCCTTTGCCAAAATCACAGTCGCAGCTGCTGATTTTTTAGATCTTTCACTAAGACCACAAATCAAACAAACAAAATATGATGAGCGCGAAGGTCGACTCACTAACGGCACGCCACCAGGATTTGAAATCACAAATCCACTTTATGAACTGATCTCAAGCGAAGTGGCCTTTGATATAGGGTTCAAATTCGGTAAATCCAACATCACGCCGACAGCAGTGATTGGCCAGCAATCCGATGAAGCCATGGGTGCCGAAGACAATACATTTTATGGATTTGGCTTAAATTCAAAACTTGTTCTTCATGAAGCAACTCAACTCACTCTTACACCCAACATAATGTACAAAAAAATAAGCTACAGCAACTGGACTGCAGGCACGCCTTCTTATGATGAAAAGCGAGTAGATGATGAAACCACAACTGGAGTAACCGCAAGCATTCAAGTTGCCAAGAATTTCGCACTTGGCGCTGCATACAATATGACTTTAGAAAAATCAAATAAGTTTGAAGATACTTCTGAAAACTATAGACAAGAAATTGTGAGTTCGACATTGACATTTAATTTTTAGTAAATATTCTCACAGCAATTACTGATAGGAAAGATTAAATGTCGATATCTATCGAGAGATTCTTAAATAATGAAGAGTCTAAAATCAGAATCTTGACCTTCAGGTGG
>JAGRAK010000129.1 GCA_020434645.1 Bdellovibrionales bacterium
GGTTTATGCGGAAAACCCTCCGCAAAATGAAGCTAGGGCTGAGTGTGGATGGGAAATTTTGCGCTGGGGATATGAAAAAATGCGCAAGCACCTTAAAACTCTCGATTACGATGTTTTAATTGTACATTCACCTCACTGGCGCACGCAAATTGGCACTCACTTTTTAGGTGTGGAACATTTAAAATCAAAATCCGTAGATCCTATATTTCCTCATTTGTTTCGTTACAATTACGATATGCATGTTGATGTGGAATTAGCGGAAAATATTTTTAGTGAATCTAAAAACTTAGGTTTAGAAGTAAAAATGATGCGCAATCCGGATTTTCGTGTTGATTACGGTACGATTGTCACTTGTCATATGATCAACCCTAAATGGGATGTGCCCATAGTTGGTATTTCTTCTAATGGCGCGGCTCAATACTTTAACTTTGATGTTATGCAAGCCGAAATGTTTAAGTTGGGTGAAGCGACTAAAAAAGCGATCGAAGCCAGTGGTAAAAAAGCGGTCTTATTAGCCAGTCATTCCTTAAGTCATAGGCACTTTGTGGTCGAAGCGGATCCTCCGGAAGATATGAGTAAAGAACACATTACTCATCATGGTCAATATTTATGGGACATGAAGATTATTGAGCTTATGAAGCAGGGGCGTAGTAAAGAAATTGTGGAAATTCTTGCAGATTTTGATGAACAAACTATTTCTGAAGCCAATGGTGGTGGGCTTTCGTGGATGATGGCCGCTATGGATTTTCCAACGTACCCGGCTGAAGTTTATGCCTACGGAACGGTAATTGGAACGGGCAATGCTGTTGTGGAATGGGATCACGTGCATAAAGGAGTCAACTAATGGTAACAGAGGGTATTGTTAAAGGATATATATTGCCAGGGCTTCCACATATTTTAATGTGTCCCGAAAAAAATGCAGGTTGGATGAAAGTGCGCAAAGCTTTTGATGAAGTTTGTACTGAAGTGCAAAACTCTGGAGCTGATTTGCTGGTGATTTACAGCACCTATTGGGCTTCTATACTGGGACATCAAATTCAAGCCAATCCTGAACCTCAATGGATTCATGTGGACGATCAGTTTCACGATCTGGGCAGTATTCCATATAAGTTTAAAATCGACACAGATTTTGCTGAAGTATTAAAAAGTAAATGTGAAGAAAGAGGATTGCACGCACGAACGATTAACTATGAAGGTTTTCCCATCGATACGGGTTCTGTGGTGGCATTAAAATTGATAAATCCTGACAATAAAATTCCCGCGGTCATTGTGTCCAGCAATATATACTCTGATCGTGCTGAGTCGATTGTTTACGGTAAAGCAGTAGCAGATGCACTTAAGGAAACTGGAAAAAAAGCAGTGGCTATCGCCATCAGTTCTCTTTCTAATCGTTTGTTCACAACTGAAATAGACCCGCAACAGGACAAAATTCATTCTTTAAAAGATCAAGAGTGGAATGACAAATTTTTAGAATTACTCAGTGAAGGTCGTTTAGAAGATTGTTCACAACTCTCGCGCCAATTTCATCGTGAAGCACGAGTTAAAAAAGTGACCAATTTTAAACCCTTTTGGTGGCTGGCTGCGGTCATGGGACAAACCAATGCTTATGCTGGTGATATCAAAGCTTATGCTCCCATGTTAGGAACAGGGGCAGCAGTTATTTCACTGACTCCAGGTATAGAAAAAGCCAGTGACTTAGAATATGACGAAGAAGATGTTGAAGTGTTTCTTGGTGATCGCAATGTTTTAGATAAAAATTTACCTGAACAAGTGGGGTTTCCAACACAAGATTTACCTGTTGAGGTGCACTCCAATGAGTAAATTTATTTATGATAAAGAAAACTTGTATCCAGCAAGTTCTTTAGGTGAAACACAAGATGATATCCCCACGGGTCGTGATGTGGAGTGGGAACCTTTAGTGGATTATCGTCGCAATGGTGTGAGTGAGAATACAATTCATGGTGCCATAGCCTGGTACAGTGGCAGTGAAGCCATACACTCTTTTGGCGGCAATGTGCTCTGTTATGGTCGCAGTATGATGAAGCCATTTTATATTAAAGTTTTTGAAAATGAACTGGCCGCGGCCACTAGTATAAAGCAAAAAGCTATCAGTGTGGCGAGCCATAATGGCACACAAGAGCATGTTGAGGTCTCGCAATCGCTTTTAAGCGAAAGTGAGCGCGGACTCATGCGCACTCCTCTTGATTTGCCTCTGGTGCAATTCGGAAGACAAGTCAGAAGGCCACGGCGTTGGTACAACAATTCATCAGGTCATCACGCTGCCATTTTGCTTGGGTGTCGACTTAAAAATTGGAATCGTGCCGGTTACACGTTGCCATCGCATTTGGTTTTTAAAGAATATCTGGCTCTTGTTAAGAAAGTACTGGGTGAAAAGTGGCAACCTCTGCGTATTGCCCGTGATGGTGATGGTCTTCCGACTGTTTCGATGACGGTGAATGAACTTGCAAAATGCTATGCTTACTTAGCCAAAAATCGCTCGTGGATTTGGGAGGCCATGATAGCGTATCCTGATCTTGTGGGTGGATACAATCGCCTCGACACAACCATTATGAAGTCTTGTGGGGGGCATGTGATTGCTAAAGAAGGGGCTGACGGTTTACTAGGGCTTGCCATTGATCACAAAGATTATCCTGAGGGTTTGGGGATCGTGATTAAAATTGCTCATGGCTGGAACCCCCAAGCCACATGGTATGTGGCTCGCGGTATTTTGGGGGTGCTGGGTTTTGAACTTCGAAACCCGTATCCGCTCAAAAGACAAAAAGCCTTTGTGGTGCCGGGAATTGTGCCAGATAAATTTTTAGATAAATTAAAAAGTATCCCGACTTGGGATGAGTGGGACCCAGATCATGACAGATGGTATTTTGATCCAGCTGAGCATGAAGGTGTGTTTTAGATTGGAGAATATATGTCACAAATCATGAGCGATAAAGCAGCAGAGCCGGTGGGGCCTTACCCGCACGCACGGCGCGTAGGCCGACTTCTTTTTTTAAGCGGCATAGGTCCACGAAAAAGGGGGAGCCAAGATATCCCTGGTGTTGAACTCGGGGCAAATGGCCAAATCGTGAGCTATGATTTTGAAAAGCAGTTTCACTCTATGATGGAGAACATTAAAAATGTTCTCGCCGCAAGTGATGCGACATTGAGACAAATTGTTGATGTGCAGGTTTTTTTAACCGACATGAAAACTGATTTTCAAAAAATGAACAAGGTTTACGCCGAATACTTTGCCGAAATAGGGCCGACCCGCACGACCGTCGAGGTCGGGGCTTTGCCAACTCCGATAGCTGTTGAGCTTAAAGTGATTGTTGACCTAGATGCGGATAAGTCATGATTTCACAAGGTGATTTTAAGATCATTGATATTAGCCCCGAAATTTCACCTGAAATTGCGGTGTACCCAGGCGACACAAAATTTAGTCGCAATCTGGCGTTAGATATGAACAATGGTGAGCACCTTACGTTGTCTGACATGACGACCACTTTGCATGTTGGCGCGCACACGGATGCTCCCAATCACTATGCAGCTCGTGGTGAGGGTATTGGTTCTCGAGATCTCAATTTTTACCTCGGGCTTTGTCAAGTGATTGAGGTGAATTTAAAACCACGCGCGAGTATTGATGTAAAAGATATTGAGGGCGTCGCGATTACTGCGCCTCGAGTTTTATTTAAAACTTCATCATTTCAAAATCCGAATGAGTGGTATGCTGATTTTAATTCTTTATCTGCCGAGCTAGTTGAGTACTTGGCTTCTAAAAAAGTTGTCTTAGTTGGTATTGACACACCTTCAATTGACCCTGATGACTCAAAAGAGCTTTCTGCTCATAAGGCCGTATTTAAAAATAATTTAGCTATTTTAGAAGGTGTAGTTTTAGATCGGGTTGAGCCTGGCCTATATTACCTAATTGCTTTGCCGCTTAAAATTAAAGATGCCGACGCCTCACCAGTGCGGGCGGTGCTGCTGAGCTGATCCCTCACGTGCTACAGTTGATCTTTCACATATGGATACAAAATGCGTGTTGCTTCAAGCATCATCTTTTTTGTTTTGCTGACATTTTCGTCCCAGCGCTCTTCATTTTGCTTTTTGCCGTCTTTGCCCACTAGAAGTGAGTTGGCGCGAAATGTTTCAATGCCGTGAGTGAGATCTTTTGCCAGCTGACTTTGCTCAGGGCTTGAGATCATGACTCCGACTTCACGATTAATTTCAGAAGAGCGTGGGTCTAAATTGTATGTGCCGATAAGTACGGTTTTGCCGTCAATAACCGCAGCTTTGGCGTGCGCTGTATCGGGACCATTATATTCATAGAGCTCAATGCCGAGATTGATTATTTTGTCTTTAGATTCTTTGTAACCAATTTGAGCAAACAAGTTATCAGTTGAATTGAGAGAGTTTGTAATGATTCTTACGCGAACAGCCGGAGTTCGAGACTTGAGTTCTTTTAACACTTTCATGAGTTTATCAGTCGGGATTAAATATGGTGAAATTATATTGAGATCTTCTTTGGTGCCCAGCGCGATTTCAGCTAAGCTATCACTTAAGTGATTTGTTTTGTCTGTAACTAGTTTATTTTCACGGTGTGACATAAATTTGATATCATCAAAGTCTTCAACATTTTCTAACCAATCGCGACCGGAGTCCACTGTGACATCAGCTGTAGGTCTTTGGTTCATTAATACATCTAGCATATGATGAATTCGATTTTCAGAAAGAGTGAATTGTTCATTTAAGTAACGAACGGCCGCTTTGCAACGCCCATTGTCTTTTCGATTGTGAGGGCATATTTTTTCACGTCGTTCTTCTGAGAAATTTGAAACATCTGGGCGAGTGGCAAGTTTACTATTCCAGACCTCCATAAAGCTATCGCGTGCTTCGATACCAGCTTGACCTTCAGTTAGAACATCAAGATCGCGAAAGTTTCTTTTGCCATTGGCGCCGAAATATTTGTCACCCACATTGCGCCCGCCAATAATTAGACGATCTCCGTCTGCGATTAAAAGTTTTGCGTGATCACGATGTAAGGCTTTTAGTGGCTTAAAAATATTTAATTTGTTGTAGAGTTTAATTTCAAGATTTTGATTGCCATCTTTATCTACGCCGTGATCAAGAAGGGCGGCCATTAGTGAGTCGGGCACTTTATTTGAAAGGGCATCCATTATGATTTTTACTTTTCGACCATTCTGAGCTGCATAAACTAAAAGTGATAGACCGCCCAATGATTCATCGTCGTTCCAAACAGAAAAGTATTCGGCTAAGACCTCGTTTTTGGCCTGTAAGATAAGATCGGCTCGCGCTTGCAGAGCATCTTGATCTTTTTCGAGTAAAAGCACGCGTGCAGCGTGAGCTGACGAGAAGGTGAGGCCAATGGCGAACATAGAAACTATCAGGCGTTTTGCGAGCATTTGAGATTCCTTTGCTAATTGAATTCTTAGGTGGTTTTTGCAAAACCTATGCGCGTTTAAGTGGGGTTTTACGCTGACTTGACTACGTCAAACTGTCTAAAAAGTAAACAAAATGCCGTAACTTGGCTTAGGCTTAGCTTATTAGCAGATTTGACAGGGGTTTTGCGTGTTCAGTTTTGAGATTGAGCATGTATTTTTCGCTATAAATGCCGATAGGTTTCATGAGAAATTATATGAAAATATTGAGTATAATGACAAAAAAACAATTTTTTAAAAAAATGAGTGTAACGGCTCGTCGCTTCTTGCGTATTTGTTTTTCGGCGCTGCCTAAGTTTTTAAAGCATCCGCTTATGCGATCAATGATTCATATAGAATATAATTTAAGCTCTGACTACACTTTCAAAATAGCCGAAACAAAAGAAGAGCTTGAGCAGGCCTTTCGAATATTGCATGATGCTTATGTAGAAATGAAATTTATGAATCCTGATCCCTCTGGGTTAAGGGTGACTCTTTATCATGCTATACCGCATACT
>JAGRAK010000012.1 GCA_020434645.1 Bdellovibrionales bacterium
CAAACGATAAAATAAATCTTGTCGAAATTCTCCTGTGCTGACCATTTGCTCAAGATCACGGTTGGTGGCTGCAATAATTCTGACTTCGATTTTTGTATCATCTGTTCCACCCACTCTTCGAATCACTCTTTCTTGAATGGCACGAAGAAGTTTCACTTGAATCGTCACAGGCAATTCACCCACTTCATCTAAAAAGAGAGTTCCCCCATCAGCCACTTCAAAAAGACCAGCTTTATCTGCAACAGCACCAGTAAATGAACCTTTCTTATGACCAAACATTTCAGATTCCATGAGTGACTCAGGAATTGCTCCGCAATTCACCGGCACAAACGGCTTATCTTTAAATGGCCCATTATAATGTATAGCTTTAGCTATCATCTCCTTACCCGTACCACTTTCGCCGGTAATGAGAACAGTTGTCGGAGTACCTGATACACGACTGATCATATCAAACACTTTATGCATGGGATCGGAGTTGCCGACTAGATTGTGAACAATATTTTCTTTTACGAGTTCTTTTTTAAGAATTCTATTTTCACCTTCAAGTGATTTCGACTTTAATGCATTGGCGATATTGATTCGCACTTCATCAATTTTAAATGGCTTCGTGATATAATCATACGCGCCAATTTTCATAGCCTCGACCGCTGTCTCAGCTGTTGCAAATGCCGTGATCATGAAGAATATAGTGTCAGGGCTTTGATCTTTAATATGCTTTAAAAGCTCAAGCCCCGTCACTTTTGGCATTTGCATATCAGAGATCACCATATCAAATGATTTTTTCTTAAAGAGGTCTATGGCCTGCTCTCCATCACAGGCGGTGGTGACTTCATAGCCTTCTTTACGCAGCATTATCTCTAAAAATTCGCGTATGGACTCTTCGTCATCTACTACAAGTATTCTTTGCTTCATATATTCTCCTTAAAACTCTGTTGCTTCACTATGCTTGTTTTTTTAAATACATCTTATTGGTGTCTGGCGAATTCTTTGCCGGGAACTTAATTATAAACTTCGTGCCCAAACCCAATTCGCTCTCTACAAAAATTTCTGCATTATGTGTCTCAATAATCTTATGCGTAATGGCCATACCCAAACCAGTGCCTTGCGGTTTTGTCGTGTGAAAAGGCTCGAAGATGCGCTTTAAATTATCTTGAGTCATTCCGACACCATTATCTTGTATAATCAGTATAACAGAACCCTCTTGATCAATTGTTTGGATGTAAATTTCTGGCCTCAAAGTGTCATGCATCGCCTGGTAGGCGTTCATTATAATATTAAGTAAGGCTTGCTTAAGTTTATCATAATGCCCGTAAACGATGCTTTGAGCGCGCAACTCAGTGCGATGCTCCACTTTACTAGAGAGCTTTTCATTGAGCTTGGCCATCTCGAGCACTTCTTTTGCGAGATTGTTGATATTTATAGGGTCTTCAATGCGACTGTCTGGTCTTACGAAATCTAAAAACTCAGTGACAAGCTTATTTAAACGATCAATTTCTTTGATCACTATAGCCAGTAGCTTTTTATCCTCTGTTGTTTGCGTCTGCAAACTACTTTCAAGAAGTTGCACACTGCCACTAATACTCGCCAGCGGATTGCGAATCTCATGAGCTATCCCGGCGGCAAGCTGCCCTACTGCCGCCAGCTTTTCTTTTTGGCGCATTGAAAACTCTAGATTTTTAATTTCAGTCAAGTTCTGAATCAAACAGAGCACCTGACCGTGATCTGATGTTTTTCTATTAATAACAGATAAAATAACTTCTAAAATCATCTTCTCATTTTTATAATTATAATAATTAAGCTCATATCTTTCGACGTGAGAAGCATTAGGATTTGAACGTAGACTTGTAATCGCGTTCTCGAGATCTGCAAATATTTCGCCAATAGGTCTGCCCTCTAGGCCGAGATCACCAAATATTTTAGCCGCACCACGATTTGAACTCACAACCTTATTGTCAGAACTAATAACCATCAACCCAGAGGGAATATTATCAACAATAATCTCGTTAATATCTGTTAGCGCGCGCACTTCTTCTGTTTTTATTTCTAAATCTTCAGAAACAAAACGAAATTGGTCACCCAAATAACCACCTAGTCCAGCCACAATAAACAGTGAAGTATTATTTATTAGCCAAATGGCACGAAGAGACTCCGGATTGAATTGATAGTTTAACGAATAGACAAGAGTCATGCTACCCGAAATGATGAGCCCAATTTTTATAGCTGAACTCACACCAAGTATCAGGCCAGATATACCAACGCAGACGAGCGCCACAAATAAAAATAGTGAATGATTAAACCCCATTGTTGCCATGACTGCGGCTAGCAGGAGCCCATCAATAATTAGTGTCGCCTGTACACACATTTTTAAATTTGGCGAACCTGGCGCCAGCAATATTAATAAAAGCTGGGTTAAGAATCCGACAAACATAATAATATGAATTGGCTGCCAGACCTCAAGGCATAAAAAATCACCTTGCAAGAGCTGTAAAAACAACACGCCCAAATAGGCGACTGAATAAAATGACAATCGAAACCAAGAGTAAGCCGTTACTGCATTTTCATAAATGAAATCTTCATTTAAATCGGCTTTGTATGTCGATGCTGCTTCGCCATGAATCATATTTAAATTATCCACCCGACACAGCACTTGCCATACCAAAGATTGGCAAGTACATGGCCACAACAAGTATCGCAATAATACCACCCAATACGACCATGAGTAGAGGCTCTATCATGCTCGTCAGTGCACCGGCGGCTGTCTCAACTTCATCTTCATAAAATGTTGCCACCTTATCTAACATTTGATCTAAGTTACCAGTTTGCTCTCCCACAGCAATCATTTGCGATACCATGTGCGGTATAACGGGCGACGCTTTTAATGGCTCAGTTAAAGTTCTTCCTTTGCTGATGGAGTCCTTAGCCTGAAGCAAGACAGTTTCAATGACGTAATTTTTTGTTGTCGAAGCGGCGATATCAAGACCTTCAATAATACGAACACCCGCCGATAGCATTGTCGCAAGCGTTCTAGAGAAACGGGCAACAGCCCCTTTAATAATAAGATCACCAAAAAGTGGGGTTTTAACAATGAATTGATCAAGAGTTTTCCTACCATCTTCAGTCGCATAGTAGTTTTTAATTGAAACAGGAACGGCAATCATAACACCTAGAATGACATACCAGCGCTTAACAAAAAAATCACTGGCCTCCATCACTTTAAGTGTCAACCACGGGAGCTCCATACCACTATCTGAAAACATTTGTACAAAACTCGGAATAACAAAAATCATGATGGCCGAAATCACAATTGCAGCAACAGTAATAACAGCCGCCGGATAAAACATCGCGCCTTTAATTTTGCCTTTGAGTTTTACTGATTTTTCAATATATACGGCCAGACGATTCAAAATTGTATCGAGCACACCACCCTCTTCGCCCGCATGAACAAGGTTGACATACATATTGTCAAATATAAGAGGATGCTCTTTCATACAGTCGGCAAGCCTTCGCCCCTTACTCACTTCGGCCAGTATTGATGTCAGCGCTTTATTCAGAACAGGGCTTCGACCTGGACCAATCATAGCCTCAATGCTTTGCACCACCGGAACTCCAGATCCGATCAATACTGCAAACTGCCGAGTAAAAACCTGCAACTCCTTAGCATCTATTCCGCCACCGAAGCTAAATTTGGACTTTGTTTTTTTGTTTACATCTACGGCGCCCGTTTTTGGCGCAATTCTAATAGGGATCAGTTTTTGCGCGCGGATTTTAACACGAGCCTCATTTTCGTTACTGGCTATGACTTCACCCTTAACAACTTTACCCTCTTGAGTTTTAGCTTGAAAAAAATAAGCGCTCAATTAAATACCCGCCTTTTTGAGTAGATTATCAAGCTCTTCAACATCAGAAGATTCTTCAAACGCATCTTTCACTTCAATTTTTCTTTTCAAAATTAAATTCAGTAATGTTTGATTTAAAGTGGTCATGCCAGATTTACTTTGACCCACTTGCATCATCCCGTAAATTTGATGGAGTTTGTTTTCTCTAATTAAATTACGAATGCTCGGAGTTAATACGAGCACTTCGGCAGCAGCAACAACGCCACCCTCTTTTGCTGGTATCAGTCGTTGAGAAATCACAGCATTCAAAGTCAACGACAATTGCACACGTATGCGATCTTGCTGATCAGCCGGAAACACACTTACAATTCTCGTAATAGTTGAAATTGCCGAATTCGTATGAAGAGTACCAAAAATCAAGTGACCCGTTTCAGCCACTGTTAATGCCGCTTCAATAGTTTCAAGATCTCTCATCTCGCCGACCAAACACACATCAGGATCTTGACGCAAAAGATATTTAAGACCAGCAACATAACTGTTCGTATCGACACTAACCTCACGCTGATTCACAATACAGCCCAAGTGCTCATGCATATATTCAATAGGGTCTTCTATAGTGATAATATGTCCGCGCCGCTCTTTATTTATTTTATGAATGAGCGAAGCAATAGTTGTTGATTTTCCGGAGCCTGTTGGACCCGTCACGAGAACAAGTCCATTTGGATAATTGGCAATATCTTGCACCACCGGAGGCAAACCGAGCGTCATTAGATCGGGTATAACCAACGGTATACGACGAAAGACACCAGACACAACCCCTCTTTGATAGAGCAAATTGCCCCGAAATCTAGCCATGTTTTTTATAGCAAAGCTAAAATCTAATTCTTTACGTTCTTCAAACTGTGCTTTTTGCTCATCAGTCAAAACTGAATAACAGAGTGCTTGCACTTCATCGGCGCTGAGCTCTTGTGATTTCACTCGAACAATTCGACCGTCAAGCCGCAGAGCTGGAGGCGCTCCGGCCACCAGATGCAAATCAGAAGCATTTTTTTTAAAGACTGTTTTTAAAAGTTGTTGAAGGTTTATCATAAATCATCCGCCACAGTGCCGGCCAGCACCTCTTCTACTGATGTCGCACCTTCTTTTAATTTAAGGATCGCCGCGCGACGCAAGCTGATCATTTTGTCCACCAAAATAGCTTGCCTTTTCACTTCCAGAGTTGAACCACCTTTGAAGATCGCTTCTTTAACTGCAACGCTGAATTTTAAAACCTCAAAAATCGCCATACGACCAGAGAGCCCGCTACCATTGCATTTTTCACAACCCTCACCTTTTCGCAGGCTGGCGAATCCTGATAGCTCATCCGGCATAACTCCTAAACCCAGCAATGTGTCTTCTGGCACTCGAGCTTCTGTGATACAGTTTGTGCAGATTCTCTTAATCAATCTCTGCGCCACAACAAGTGACGTGCTCTCTGCGACTAGATAATCTGCAACACCCATAGAAATAAGTCGATTGACGGTAGAAGCTGTATCATTTGTATGCAATGTTGAAATGACCAAGTGACCGGTTGCAGCGGCCTTATAAGCTATGCTGGCTGTTTCCATATCTCGAATTTCACCCACCATAATCACTTCTGGATCTTGCCGCAAGAAGGCTCGCAGCGCCTCTGGAAAACCAAATCCAATTTCAGGGTGAACATGCACCTGATTGATTCCGTCAAAATTAAATTCAACAGGATCTTCAGCTGTTGAAATATTCACATCGACTGTATTCAGAGCACCAAGCGCTGAGTAAACGGTTGTTGTCTTACCTGAACCCGTTGGTCCAGTTATAAGAATCATGCCTTGAGGTAACGCCAGCGCATTTTGAAAAAGTTCGAGCTGCTCAGGCTCCATACCGAGTTTGAACATATCCACTTGTAAATTTGATTTATCTAAAATACGTAACACCACTTTTTCACCAAATAATGTCGGCAAGCAGTTCACACGAAAATCAATCTCTTGTTTATTTTTAAGTTTCACTTTAAGACGACCATCTTGCGGCTTTCTTCTTTCTGCGATGTCCATCTTACTTAAGATCTTAAGTCGACTCACGATTGCCCCTGCTGAGCTTTGTGGCGGCTGATGAATTTCTATTAAAGATCCATCAATACGAAAGCGAATTCGAAAACGCTTCTCATAAGTCTCAATATGAATATCTGAAGCCTTTAACTTAATGGCCTCTGCAAGCAGAGCATTCACAAATGCGATAATCGGACCATCTTCAGCGGCACCGTCTTGATCGACCGTCATCACTTCAACTTTATTCTGATCAGAACTTAAACTCTCTTGAGACTCTTCAATTTGTGAGACAAGAGTGTCCATTCTTTCGCCAGAACTACCACCATAATACTTCTCAATCGCAACTAAAATTGAATTTTCACTTGCGACCACCAATTCAATTTTACAACGGGTGAGTAAGCTTAAATCATCTTTTATAAATAAATTACTTGGGTCTGCAAACGCCACAACTAAACTTCGACCAGATTTTTGAACAGGGATAACCATGTGCTTTCGACAAAGCTGCTGAGAAACTAGTTTTATCGCCTCAGGGTCAATTTCAAAATTAAATAAATCAACAGTGGGCAAGTTGTATTGCTTGCCCATAAATTCAGCCAGATCACGATCTTTAACAAAACCGAGTTGAACAAGTGCCGACGTCAGGCGACCGCCCGTTTGCTTTTGTTCTTGTCTGGCGCGCTCCAGTTGATTGATATCTATTAAACTCTCTCTAACTAAGAGTTCGCCAATGCCTTTTCGTGCACTCATACCCAACCCACATTTTTACAAAAATAAAATCGGTCATTCTTTACTTATATAGATTAGTGTTTTGTGACGTTTTTTGTAACTAGACAAACGTCCTAAACTGACAAATTTTGCGCACGCAGGTGCTTGCCAAGTCGATCTGTGTAGCTTTCGCTCATGAAATTGCGCCCCATGATCTGCTCACACCAAATAATATCTGTTGCCGCTGCCACCTGGTAACCATGAATGCAAGCCGCCCCGACGTCGCGAGCCCCCTTTAAGAGCTGAGTATCAACAGGCAAAATTGTAAAGTCCACGGCGATACCGCCAGCCTTAAAAAAATTAAAATAATAAAGCTCTTCTAGCATTGGGTTTTCGGCCGACATAGGCGTGGTATTCACCATTATTCCATGCGTTCCCGGTAGCAAAACAAGCTCCTCTTTTAAAACAACTTTAAAAGTAGCGGCTATATGAGTTCGCCTTAAACTCTCTATGAATAATTCAACTTTTGATTTGTCTAAACTAGAAATTGAAAAATGCTTGAATCCGCACATAAAAAAAGACGTCACCGCCACTCGTGCCGCAGCCCCCGAGCCCACAACCAATACCGAACTATCAAAATCAAATTTTTCGCCAAATAACTTAATTACATTTGTTAGGCCATCTACAGCATTCGTTCTTAAAAACCATTTGCCCTGAGACTTCACAATAGCATCTGCTGCCTTTACCTTATCAACCATCATAGAATGGTTTGGCAAAAGCGAAAGTACCACCTCGCCTAAGCCTCTACCGATACGAATACCATCATACTTTTGCATTGCGGACTCGAGTACCTGCGGCAAGTCTTCAATTGAAGGCTCTATAAACTCAACTGAATTCTCTAAGCCATTTTCTTTCATAAAATCACTTAGAAGATTATATCTTGATTCATTTTTTTGAAGTGAAATTTCAACCCATTTAAACATTATAGTCCAAAATATTTCTTTGCCACATTAACATCTTTATCAATCTGACAAATTAACTCACGTGCTGATGAAAATTTCAACTCTGGCCGAATTCGACTCAAAAATTGAATGCGTGAAGACTCACCATAAAATGAACGTCCCTTATCTAATACAAATGTTTCGATTGAAATTTCATGTGAATCATGAAAGGTCGGCTTGCGCCCGACATTTGTAAGACTCGGCAGATATTCATCATCTACTATAAAATAAGTGATATAAACACCGATTGCCGGCAAAACTTCAAATTGAGTATTGAGATTCGCCGTAGGAAAACCCAATTTCTCACCACGACCCTCTCCCCTTTCAATAATGCCAGACAAATAAAAAGGGCGACCAAGGAGCATTGAAACCTGATCAACATCACCCTGTTTCAGTAATTCTCGCACTCGACTACTCGAAACTATTTCACCATTTAATGTAACCGGGTCTAGTCGACTCAGATCAAATGAGTACTTCTTCGAGAGTGACAAAAGATTATCAAACGAGCCCTCTCTCCCGCGTCCGAACGCAAAATCATAACCCACAATAATTTCTTTTGGGCACAGTACGGGGGTCACCCTTTGGCCAATAAACTCTGCGGCACTGAGTTGTGAAAATTTCAAATCAAAAGGCTCGACGATAAGAACATCTACGCCCATTTTCTCCATCTGTTTTGCCATATCCTCAACCGGAAAAAGCTGCGCAACGGGACTTTCTGGCCTTAATACTTTTGATGGATGTGGGGCAAAGGTGATGATCACTGAGCAAAGCCCATTTTTCTTAGCCTTTTCAACAACTTGAGCAATCAACTGTTGGTGACCGATATGGACGCCATCAAAATTGCCAATGGTCAGCACAGACCCCTTTAGGGGGTATTTGATTTCAGAAATACCTTGAACCACCTTCATGAGATTAAAATATCAACTTTTACGCTCTAACCAATTGAATTCTCACGAACTTCTTGCTACATAGCGTCATGTCTTCGGAAATTGTCCGCAATATTAAAGCACGTCTGCTGCTCTCTTCTCGATTTATCTGGAGAAGAAAAGGCCTTTGGCTGCGCGCTATACTGTGCTGGCTAATTGGATTTCTTTTTATTATTGCTGACCGTGAACATGACTACGACCTGCGTCTCAAAATTAGAGGGGAGCAACCAGCCGACTCAGAAATTGTACTCATACATATTTCAGCAGACGAGTGGCAAAAATGGCTGAATAAAAAATCCAGCGATTTTTTTTCTCGCGATTCTAATTATATAACCGATAGTTTTTACTGGGACTCAAAGGCCTGGGCAAAACTTTTAAATATCATACTTCGCGAAAAACCTATCGCTATCGGAGTCTCTCCCTACTTTGGCGAGAATATAACAATTCAGCACCCTAATGAAACCAACCAAAAGATATTTTCAGATTCAAGAATTATTTGGGCAAGCCAACTCGACGATGAGGGGCGAATACTCCCTTCTCGTTTTGCTAAAAAATTCAGTTTGAATTCAGGGCTTAATGAATACTCACCTGACCGAGATGGTATAATCAGACGATTTAACTTTTCAACAGTCAGTATGCCTCACTTTGCATTTCAAATTGCTCGAAAAGCTCCGAATGCCAAACCGTACAATTGGGACGAACTCAAAAACAATATCCCTGTAATTAATTTTCGAGGAGCCAAAAAAACATTCATTGAAATAAAATTAACAGAGCTCACAGATCCTAGCTTTCCGTTACACCTACTGCATGATAAAATTGTATTAATCGGCCTAGCCGAGTTCGGGGAACATAAATACCGTACTCCCACTGGGGATATGTCGCGAATTGAGCTCGTCGCCAACTTAATTGACAACATTAAAAACGATCGCTGGATAAAAAGGCCTCATCCAATAGTTATTGGTCTCATCTTGCTTTTCTTTGTTATTGCCTCAGCATGGATGACATCAACTTACCCACAGTTTTTAGCATTTTTCTCAATTTCATTTATTAATCTACTCTACGCCACAATTTCAATTTGGATTTTTGATACATTCTATTTTTGGCTGCCCATCTCTTCTGTTCTCTTAACTTCAACCGTAACCTATATTATCTTTTTAAGCTTTCAACTTACTCTTAAAGAGTATTTAAATATTCAACTCGAAACAGAACGAGAATTTTTATATGAAGTTGAACAGTTAAAAAATAATTTCTTAAGTCTAATCTCTCACGATCTTAAAACTCCAATTGCAAAAATACAGGCCATCTGCGATCGCCTCATCGCTCAGCACACCGATGAGGCGCTCAACCAAGACCTCACATCACTCAGAGAGGTTGCTACTGAACTTCATCGATACATTCGCACTATTCTTCAAATTACTCGGGTTGAGTCTCGTGACTTTCGAATCAGCAAAGATGCCACAGATATAAATGAAATTATTGAGGCCGTAGTGCTTCAACTCGAGCCACTCGCTAAAAATAAAAAAATAAATTTAAGTATGGCGCTTGAACCGATGTTTCTTATTGAAGTCGACCAAGTGCTCATTCACGAAGTGATTCTCAATTTAGTTGAAAATGCCATTAAATACAGCCCTGAAGAGGGGCAAGTTAAAATCTCATCTCAAGAGGTTGATGACCAAGTTATAATCATGGTAGAAGACACAGGACCAGGCATTCCCGAACAGGAGCAGGCTCAGATCTTTGATAAGTTTTATCGAGGTGAACTTGGCAAGTCGCAACCAAAGGGCTCCGGATTAGGACTCTATTTGGTGAAATATTTTGTCGAGCTTCACAATGGACGCATTTTTCTAGACAGTAGCGCAAAGCAGGGAACAAAAGTTGGCTTCACCCTGCCTATAACAGATAGCCAAAACACTGAGGATTCAAATTATGAAAATCTCTCTTAGCGTACTAATAGTTGATGATGAGCCAGTACTCATTCAATCGATCGTCTCGATATTAAAAAACACACTGACCGAGTATGATTGGACAATTGTTGAAGCCAGTAATGGCAAACAAGCCCTAGACGCCGTTCGCGCCAACACATTCGATCTCGTCTTAATGGACGTCAGAATGCCCGAAATGAACGGGATTGACGCGCTCAAAGCTATTAAAGAAATTGATCCGCGCATTTTTGTTGTGATTATGACCGCTCATAGCAATTTGCAAGACGCCATTGCCGCGATAAAATATGGAGCATTTGATTATACTGAAAAACCAATTGACCCCGATAAGCTCGCCGCACTCGTCAAAAAAGCAATCGAAACTAAAGAAATGGTATCAAATCTTACAATTTCAAATCCAATACTTGATGACGATATTGATAGTAAATTTGTTGGCACATCAGACAAAATGAAAGAGATATTCAATCTTATTAGCCGACTAGCAAATGTCGACACCACTGTGCTCATTCGCGGTGAAAATGGTACAGGCAAAGAACTTGTTGCTCGCGCCATACATTACAACTCTCCACATAAACATGGACCATTTGTTGCCATCAACTGTGGCGCAATACCCGAAAACCTTATGGAGAGCGAACTTTTCGGGCATGAACGTGGTGCCTTTACTGGTGCAGTTGATCGAAAAATTGGGAAGTTTCAATTAGCCAACAAGGGGACTTTGTTCTTAGATGAGGTCGGAGAATTACGACCAGACCTTCAAGTTAAGTTGCTGCGAGTTCTACAAGAGAAGAAATTTATGCCCGTCGGGAGCAATCGAGAGGTTCGATCAAGTGCGCGCATTATAACAGCAACCAATCGTAATTTAGAAAAAATGATTGAAGAAAATGAATTTAGAGAAGATTTTTTCTATCGCTTAAATGTTATGCCGATTTTTCTACCACCTCTACGAGAACGCTTGGCTGATATTGACGGCCTTATCGCTTTTTTCATCTCTAAATTTTCAAAAAAACTCAATCGTGCCATAACCGGAGTCTCGCCTGAAGCACTAGAAATGATTAAAAAGTATCGGTGGCCTGGCAATATTCGTGAATTAGAAAATGTTATTGAGCGCGCGTTTATAGTAGAAAACAGCAATCTCATCACCGTCGACAGCCTACCTGAAAATATAATAATGGACGCGAAAAATCGCACGAGCATTCCTCTGAGCGGCAAATACAGCGGACCGTTAGACTATGACAGTTTTAAAGAAGCCGCTGAAAAAGAATTTATTGAAAGTGCACTTCGCGCCAATAGCGGAAAAATTAATAAAACTGTAGCGCATGCTAATATCCCAAAAAATACGCTCTTACGTAAAATTAAAAAATACAATATTGATGTCAGTAAGTTTGTGAAGGGCTAATCGATCCTGCTACCGGAGCTTTTCTGCGCAAAAGATCAACGCCCTCAATCACATCATGAGCTGAAATCTTTTTCATGCAATCATGTGTTTTTATCGGACAAACATTATGCCCATGTCGCCCACATGGGCGGCATGGCAGATCCACTTGCGCAATGTAAGACAATTCACTCCAAGGACGAAAACCCAAATCTAAAGTTGTCGGACCAAATATCCCCACAACTGGGCGTCCTGCCGCCACCGCCATGTGCATCGGGCCACTGTCATTTGCGACCACAACCTCTGCATGTGACAATAAAGCATGTAGAGACAATAAATCCGTTTCACCAGCAAGGGAGCGAACATCTACTCGCCCTGCAGAAGCCGCCGCCAAATGTTCAATCTCCTTACAATAAGAAGCCTCAGACGGAGCACCGACGATATACACATTCAGTGCCCGCTCAGACAATAGATGTACAAGCTCAGAAAACCCAGAAGAGCTCCAACGTTTCGTCGCCCACTGACTCGCTGGAGCTATAACCGCATAGGGTCGTTGCAATTTAAATTTTGAAGTCACATCATGAACAAGCGCAACATCAGGCTCAACCAGCAATGAAAGGTCTGTCGATATCTGATGAGGCCAAGATGCAATAGTCGATCTCTTTGACGAATTATAATAGCTTTTATCTAATCTTAATTTTTCTAGTCTCTCTGCGAGATGAGTATCTACGGGCGCTAGCAGCTGTAAAACGCGCAAAGCTTCGGGCAAATCTGTATTTCGCTTAACGCGAATATCAAAAAATGATTTGTTCCACCAACGAGCAAAAGTAATTTTTTTATTAGCTCTAATTGATTTTAGCATCCATGCTGATCGAAATGACTGATGCGGACAAAACAAATGATCGATTTTATATGATGAAATAAACGAATAAAAATTTTCACTCGACACTGCATCTTTTTTGTCGAGCTCAAAAACCTCATCTACTAATTTATTTTTTAAGAAGAATGAACCCAGGCCTTTTCGACAAACCAGTATCAGAGGCTGCTCAGGCCACTTTCTCTTGACGTGTCGCAAGAGTGGGATACTGAGCAAGAGGTCTCCGAGAAAGGCGGTGTGAAAGACGACATTAACCATTGAGCACCAAGTTTCACTCCATCTACTATTTGGTTTAAATCTACAAGATCATAGCACATTGGGGATTTATGACAAGATCGCTTCCAGCATGGGCTGCATGTCGCCCTTGAGATGACACTCACTCCATGTTCATACAAATCGATTTCATGAGCGCAGGTCGGACCAAACCAGGCCACCGTCCATTTATTTAGCCCAATAGCCATATGCATTCCCAAGCTATCACCGGTTACAACAACATCACATGCCTGCACGCTAACAAGTCCATCTCGCAAACCCGCATGAGTTGGTGAAGAAATCACATTGAGCCCATAGGCAATTTTCTGATTTCGCTTTTCATCCTCTGGCCCGCCAAGTAAAACCACTCGAAAACCGTGATGGTCCAATCGAATAATTAAATCACGATGTGCCTCTATTGACAGTTTTTTGTAACTTATAACATCACTGCATCCCGTATTGAGGCCCACCACCAGTTGGCCTGAGGGCGCCCATTCAGCGCGACGAGAGATCGCCATCGCCCGCTCTTTATCTGTGAGGTGAACATGATAAGGATCCCTTTTATAATCCAGTTCCAGCGCTTCAGTTACGAGTTGAATTTCTGATTTCTTGTTTATAAAAAACTTTTTTTGATTTGATAGACCAAGTTCCCAAAGTTCTGCCGCTGCTGCTGTTGCAGGCTGAATTGCACCGCTCACGGCGTTCACGCTAAAACCAAAAACTTGATTTACTGTCGTTGAGCAAATAATACCATAGGCCACTTGAGATTTATCAATACAAAAGCCCACATCAAATCGCAAAGCTTTAAGCGCAAGCAAACTGTCTTGATCAGTCGTGAGCACACGATCTATAAGTGGGTGATCTTTTAATAACATATGAGCCGGCTTTTCGGTGACCCACGTGAGATGTGCCCCCGGATACTTGCGATGAATTGATGCCAAAAGGGCTGTTGAGCGCACAACAGCCCCCAAAGCCCCTAGATGAATAAGTAATATTCGCTTACTTGGTATAGATTGAGAAGGGCATGCGCTATCGCAAGTCTCGTTTTTTTGACATGGCTTATAACCTGTAAAATGTCGGCAATTCGTATTGGGCATGTCTTTATTATGCCAGAGCGGAGGTGTTTTCCCATTCTACGAAGGGCTAGTTCTCTCTCAAACCACGCTCAATAGATTTTACTTTACCGACGAGTGTCCCGATTTTAATCTTAGACTCTATTCGCACTATAAACTTACGGTCATCATCAGTTAACCAAAAGAGATTCTCACCGGTTGGCTTAAACTGATCTTCTAGCTCAAAGGTGGGTCTAACAACAACAGTATTCAACTCTCCAATTTTTGTACTGAGCTTCTCGCGACGAAGAACTTCTGCATGAAATAAATAATTTTTACCGTTATCGGCCACACGAAATGCAAACTTCTTGCCCGGAGTTAAAGGGAAGGCCCTGAGATAAAACAAAGCACTGATGATATTCTGCGTGTACGCTTCAATATCCCACACTAATTTTTTCTTATCTTCTTTACCGTCCTTTTTTATTGTTTTTTCCCAATAGGTGGCTTCATTTTTAGTCCAATCGAAATAGGCTCTCGCCTCTTTACGTCGAGCCGTCTCTTTTGACTCTGAAGAATAAGTTATGGGGATCATGTTTTCAAAATCAACAAAAGTTTCAGCACTATTATCAACTGCATAGAAGAGAGAAAACATTTTAGTAGATTTAATATCTAGCGAGAAGTTGTATGCCTTTTTCCCATTCACGACCTTATATGGCTCAACATTAAGTGATAAGTCCCCGGCCTCAACATTAAAATAATTCACACCTAAAACAACTTTCTCTCCAACTCCATATGGGTCTACTATCGGGCGGCGTAAAATAAAGCCCTCAGCCCCTTCGATTGCCGGCTCATGTTTTTTATCGCCTTCTACCGTGGGCTGTGTTGCGGCAGTGCTGGACGCCTTTATTTCTACCTCTGGCTTGCTCTTCTTGCTTAGATCAGATTTTTTTATTCGCTTCGGGGTTTTTGGAATTGTTTTTTCTTCTGGAATAGAGTCAACAGTTACGACCTTCGCATACTCTTCATTAATATCTTTAAAACGAGCGTTATTGTCTTCCATAACCCTCTTCGTTGTACAGCCAACGACTATAAAAAGAAACAAACCATATATAAGTTTTTGCATATGTGCTCTCATTAATGTTTATATTTCTTCCATCGTCTGTGTACCCACATCCATTGCTCAGGATAAAGCCTAACCCATTCTTCGATTTTATCGCAGTAACTCTGCGTCATATTTTGCAACATTATATCTTTATTTTCTACCTCGCTGCCCGCATAAACAATTTCAGGCTCAAAAACAAGACCCGTTCGCCCATCGGGCTTACGATAAGTGTATATGGGCACAACCGCGGCACCTGATCGATCGGCCAGCAAAGAGAGCCCCACCGGAGTACCGGTCTCATAACCAAAAAATTTTGTCTTTATACCTATTGGTGGCCCCATAAACTGGTCTAATACAAAAACCACTATTTTATTTTTTTTGAGTAACTTTAAAATAGCAAGTGCGCTCCCACGGTCTGAAATAAATTGTGATCCTAAGCTCTGACGTGTCTCAAACCAGAGATCATTTAACCACCTGAGCTTAAATTCTTTTGAAATTATATGAAGCTGAATCCCATGAAGTGCAAGCCCAACAGTCCCCCAGTCACCATTGCCTATATGTGCAGATAGTAAACAGACCCCACGACCTTTATTTAGAGCATTTTCTAAATGCTCTAGACCCTGAATATCAAAGTGGTCTTTCCACTGACTTTTTTCATTCACTGTTGAAGCCACCACCGGAATTCTTAAAAACTCAATAAATGAGCGACCTAAATTGCAAACTGAAGCCCGAGCCACACTCACTCGCTTGCTTTCTGCCCAATTCGGAAAGCATCGCTTCAGATTATCTAAGGCTACTTTTCTACGTATACGCAAAAGATCAAACCAAAGAAGGCCAATCATATCACCAAATAAAAGCTGAACTCTTATTGGCAATAATGCAAAAACTCGAGAGAGAGTTCTAACGACAAATAGAGAGAATTTTTTCATGTAAACTTTTTACCCTTAAACTCAATTTGGGAGCAAGTTGAGCCACCCAAATATTAGAATCAGCACCCACTAGAGACGAAATCTTAACAGCATCTTTTTCAGTTGTAATTATTCGCTTTACCTTGGTCTTTGCAGCAAGAGAAAGTATTTTTTGTAGATCGTGACGAGAGTATTGGTAGTGATCACGAAAGATTTCATGACAAACGACATTCAGCTTTTGATTCATTAAATCTTCAAACCCCTTCGGGTTGCCGAGACCTGAAAATAGAAGCACTCTCTCATTGCTAACCAACTCTTCGGATTGAGCTGAATCTAAACTTTTAAGCTCTTTTACGTAATATTCGCTCTCAATCACTGGCACAATTTTTTCGGCAAGAATTTGTGAAATATAATCTAGCACTTCACGTTTTTTATCTGGCGTAATTAAATTCACCTTGTTCACAATAATAAAGTCAGCTCGCTTAAGCCCCGACTGGCACTCTCGACCACGTCCGACAGGCAAAACCTGATAGTTTTTTAATTCTTCTGTGCCATCTACAATTACAATGTCTAAATTACTCCCCAATCTTCTATTTTTAAACACATCATCTGCAAAAATAATATTGACCTGTTCATGCTGCAGCAAATGCTTCGCTACAGCGACACGATCAGCCCCAATATAAAAAGGCACGTCAGGGAATTTTTTAGCAACCATGGCCGGCTCATCGCCATAGAGTACAGCATTATGAGATGAAGCCACTTTTGCGTTCCCCACA
>JAGRAK010000130.1 GCA_020434645.1 Bdellovibrionales bacterium
TCATTAAAAAGTCTTGAGTACTCTTTTCAAATTCTATGTCATAAATGCTGCTTCGCTCGCCTTTTACATCTAGCACTTTTATGGCCAGCCCGCGGGGCTCTGGGTTGAAATCGCCTTGAATAAGTCCGGAGCCATTAGAAAACCGTGTCCATATTAAATAAGGTGACTTTGTTTTTTTTGTACTCTCAGAGCGTTCTTCAGTAAAAATTCCTGCGCGAGTCCATTGAGAGTCAGAGCCTCGATCAAGGGGGTTGTTGACACTCAGTGTGCCATAGAGACAGCCATGAGATTTTGCATGAAACCCTCTAAAGAGGTACTCGCTATTTTTTCTGTCTTCATGTTTATCTTGATTCATGTTTTGTATTTTTCGAATACGAAGACCTAGGTTTTCAAATGCTTGTTCTTCGCCTTCACGATCACACTGTTCATAAAGCTTTAATTTTCGCTCTTTTGTTTCGCCTTTGGGTTTGCAGTACGAGTAGCGTTTCGAATCATTCACTTTACCAGATTTTTTAACTATCATGAGGTCTTCTGCCGTTAGGTTGTTAAGACCCATGGCGTTTAGTGCACTTTCAAGCTCGGCATCAGTCATATCAGACACCTCAGTTGCAATATTGCGATCGGGGTATTCGCCACGACCGTTATAAACAAACTCATCTGGGTTGTATTTTTTGGCGACTTGGTCGTAGACGGGCTTCCATGGTCTAAAGGCGTTGTGCACACAGCCGTCTTTTGGCAGTTTGCGTTTTGATATTTTTACTTGATTACCTCTTTTGTCAAATTGCGGGATGCAATTCGGGCCACCAAATTTATTAATAAGTTCGGGGTAGTGGCGCGTGATGACGTTCACCATGGTTTGATTGTCAGCCCAGTCTATACCCATTTTCGTATAGTAATCTTTGGTGTAGTAATCTGAGAAAAATGGATCAGCCATTAAGCGGCGCGAAGCCATCAGGGCAAATAAGTAAAATGGGGTATTGCCAAATCCAAATCCAGCATAGCGATCTTTTTCAGCGAGAGTACCCACAGCTAAATCTAGTTTTTCGACATCGCCGCCGTAGATTTCGTTTAGTATTTTTTGATCTTCTAGATCATCGGTCAAATCGGCAAAGTTAGAAATCGGCTTTAATCGTAAGGCGCGGCGAAATGCATTGTATCTGGGTACGTTTCGTTCACGATCTCGCAAAACGTCTACAGCTCCCATATCGAGGTGCGCGCCGCTGCCCTTGGTGTGTACGCCGGTGTTTCTTTCGGCATTTAAGTTTTGCAAGAAGCTCGGGTAGTTGTGCAAAAGTAGTCCTCCAGGATGTTTTGTTCCAAAACCGGCCATCCATTGAGCTGATGAATTTTGATTTGCAATAAGTCCGGGCACTTTTCTAAAAATAGTTTCTTCAAGAGGTAGGGTGCGAAGTGCATCGCCGGGATGCGAGGCAACACTTGAAAGAGAAAGCTCTGTAACTGTTTCAGGAAGTAGGGGGTGCATTCTGTACACGGCAACAAATTCTTCGGTCAGGGTAAAGGGCACTTGATGAGAATCTAGAGTATTAATGCCGACAAGACCTGATATGGCGTTGGCAGTCTGAGGTTTTAGGTTGGCTAAAAATCGCCCAAGAAGTTTATTTTTTACTCCAAAAGCCTGCCGAAGTCCGAACCAATTGGCTCGCATACCGACATGTAAAAATTTATTATCTAGTATGGCAGGAGTCCATTCAGCAGTGTGAATTTTAGCAATGAGCGCGGCATTGATCATGCGTGCTGTTTGAAACAGTTCATCTGGCGTCCATGGGCGATTGGTAAGGGGATTTGTTTTATAAGTTTTTCGAAGTTGAGTCACAATGGTGTTGTGCTCCATTGCAAAAAGCGAGTGGATCATCTCAAGGCCTAACCACCAATTATCATTAAAGCCAGTGATAGGCAGGCCCTCGCTATCGTAATAGAGGCGGCGGCTTTTCATGTCCACTGCGATAAAGCCTTGTGTGCTCGGGTCTGCATCATAGGGTTTTTTTGTTTCAGGATTAGTTCTCACCTTGTCTATGGTGGCTTGATCGCTTCCGTAAATTTCAGAAGCATCCCACCAATGAGTTACATTATTACGAAATGTTTTTTTATATCCATTGCTGTCAGGGCCAGATTTATCATCGGGTTTGGTACGGGGAATTTTTAATCCATCCGGAAAATTCTTATCGGCTGCGACTGGCGGCACTTTATGGGGGTTGTCTTTTTCATTTTTACCATGCGTAAACCAGTCATGATTTTGTGCCTGCAGCCATGCCGCCGCCAAAAGATTTACAATGTCAGCTTCGCGGGTTATGGGTTTTCCTGTTTTGGGGTCCACCTTACGTGTGAATAGGCGTTGGCTAATAAGCCGTGGGTTGGGGTTGAAGATATTATTTTCTTCTTCTTGATTTGAGGTTTTTTGATCGACGTTGCGACCAAATCTTTGGTTATTATCTCCGACATGAGGGAGTTGACTATAATTTTGTGCATCAAACTTTGCTGCATCTGTAAGCTTAACGCCTTTTTCATTGGCATTTTTTTCGTAATTGTAAAAGTAGCATGTTCCGTCTGCTGTTCGATGGGGGATTTTCATGATGTTCGCGCAGTTGGGGGCTTTGTCCTGGTCTACTCCGGTATCAAATAAGTTTTGCTCCATGAGTCCGTAGCGCTCACCGGCCACTCGATTTACAAATTTGATTTGGCTGGGGATTGCCTTAGGATCGACTACTTTTCTGAGTTCAGTGAAGTTGCCGTCATAGTGATAGGTGAAGTTCCCAGCAGGGCCTTTGTATTCTTCATTATCATAGTTTTCTGAGCGGTCATTATCATAGTTTTCGCTATCTGCAGAGTTTGATACTGTACGACTCGAGTCATCTACGTGAGCGGATTTGTGACTGACGCAAGCGGTGATTGCACCTGTGGCTAAAAGTATGAGGAGTGTGCATTTCATATTGGGTAGACCTTTCTGGGGACAGTTTTATTACTTTGCAAGATGGTGTTTTAACAGTACTGATAAAACATATTTAACAATGAAAATATGCGATTTATACCAGTAATTATTATAGATTTTTATATGGGTTTGGGGAGTCTAGGTTTTGAGTTATTGAGGCAACAGCATTACGCCTTTGGTCTAGGCCTCATCGCAGAGGTGAATCAGCCTCAAAACCAAATGTGTTGGCTTTTTAATTCCCCCTCTTAATAATCGATGTGCCGAACGATTTTGCTCGAAATTTAAGTCGTCAAGAAAAAATTCGATATAGAGCTAAAACAAATAATTAATTTATATTTATATGCCGGAGTTGAATTGCATTATTTCTTAATTATATCGGGCTGACATTTGTGTCAGTGTTGTTGATAAAGGTATGAAAAATTCCCGTTCCGGGTTGAAACTCGACGCCATCGTCCCTCAGTGCTATTGCGAACGCAGCGTCAGCGCCATAACCGGCATCAGCACTCACAATATCTTCTCCAGCTGTATTTTCAAACCATCTTTGCCATATGGTTCAGTGCCGACAATTTGAAAGTCATTTGAAATATTTAATAATAGCATTTCGCGAGAATGGGGTTGAGTTTTTGTGGCTACTTTTTTGTAGCCTTGCTTGCGGCACCACTCGTGTTGAGACCTCATGAGGTCAGCAGCCACTCCGAGTCCGCGAAAATGAGGTGATACGGCGCCGAGCCAGCTGTAAAATTCGTGAGCAGTCCTTTCATATCCAAGTTTAAATCCTACAATCTGTTCATCAATGTAAGCCATCGCAAGATAAAATTTTTCATGTTCATTAAAGGTTGAGTAAAACCAATCCTTATCCCATTTGCCAAAAGATTCGTTTATTAGAGGAGCTATAAGATTAATAGCAGATTCATTCACTTCAGTAGTGGCCTCAATTTTAAGCGGAACCTTATAAAAGCGGGGAGTGACTACATCTCCAACGTTTACGGATTCAAAAAACATATCTTTTGGACGAACCCAGAGCCGCCCGAGGTCATTTTCATAGTGAGTTTCATATATAACCATATCTTGGAGGGTCTCGCTGTGTTTAGCAGTGCCTATGTATTTGTAGGGTTTATTCTTGTAGTGGCGGTAGAGTTTCATTTTATGAGCACCTCATTTTATGTGAGTTTTTCGTCAGTTCATACCTGTGGGCTGTATATTGATATCTCAGCTTGATATCTCAGTTTAGAAACATATAAACAATACAATTTGCCAAGATCATCTTTCGCTTACAGTGGCTTCTATTATATAACGCCCACAGTGCCAACCCGGCCTATTCTAAGGTTAGCAGGGGGATATGTGAAGAAAATTTTAAAATTCTTTCTAATAAGCTTGTCAGCACTTGTCAGCATATCAGCCCAGGCTGAAGACAGTCGTATCGAAAATGCAATTGGGTTGCGAGTGACGGCAAAAGGTCAGAAGATATTTAAAGATAATTTACAGAAGCTTTTATTTTTAAATGGCGTTCCTGTTGATAGTTTTTATGTTGAGAGCATGGAGTTCTCACAGGCCGAACCGCTAGAATTATCTCCCGCCATTCAAGAGTATCTTGATATTATTAATTTAGGCACGACGGGGGTCGATATAGCTCCATCGCAGCTTCATACACAAATTAAGAATTTCGAAGCGAGTTTAAGATTTAATGAGCTCAGTTTGAGATTCTTCCCGACTCAGTACAATACTGTTGAGGGTGGTGGGGCGGCGAGTGTACTTGCGCTATTACGGGCAAAGGTTTCTCTGTTGCGCGCAGATGTTTCATCAGTTCTTGCTGACGACTTGGCCAATCCATTTTTAGGGCAATTTGGTTTTAATAATTTTAGTTTGCGTTCAAAGGTGAGTTCGCCAGATCTAGAAATTGAAGTGCCGCTTTTTATTACAGTTGAAAAGGGCCGCGAAGATGTGGGCTTAAGTGTCGGAATAATTAAGAGCTCGCTTTCTAGTTTTGATCTTGAATATGATTTTGAAGCCCCAGCCGTATTGCCTGAAATTGAGGTTGTTATTAATGGCACACGTATAGGTCTTGATAAAGTGGCGGTTTCAAACGAACTTCTTTCAAAGCAAGACCGACTTTTACGAGTAGTTAAGGGTGAACTTGATTCATATATTCAAACAGAGCTCCCAGTTAAGATTAATGAAATGTTACAAGAGAATGTTTTTGGTAAGTTTTCTGAAGTGAATTTATTAACTCCAATTGGGAGTAATATTGAACATAACGGAACTATCTATAACCCAACACAACCAGATGATCTATTTCAGTGGAAGATTCGACTTGATGAGTTTAAGATGAGTCAAGACGACATGGTGGCCGCTCTTTCGGCATCGGTGCGCGACCCTAAATCAAAGACAGTGTTCAATATGGCGACTGAAGCCATTAGTTCTAACTCACCGGCAAGTGATCAGCTTAAATACCCAACGGATCAATATGATGTGGCTATATCTTTAAACCAAGGGTTTTTAAATCGCTTTTTAGAGCTCAGTTTCAATCGCGGATACTTTGAGAACATACCAGGAGGTGAGCCTGGTAAAAAAGTAGAATTCTTGCATATATCTAAATCGCCACTCGTGCGTTTTGATCTTTCACCAGAGGCCGGTGATATAGTGCGTGTACAAATTGAAGTTCGGCCTGAAGTTTCAGGGATTCAAAAATTAGCTGTGAACAGTAAATTTAGGGTTAGTGTCACAGCGAATGTAAAGCTAGTGCCAACAGACAAGGGCTACGGCCTTATGGTCGATTCGCTTGATGAAGATTTTAGTTACGATAAAAAGGGTTTGCGATTAGGTATATTTAAATCTCAAGTGGATAAGGCTATAATTGAGCAAATTAGAGAAGTAAATGCTGAGCGACCTAAAACAATGATTTCAGACGATATACCAATTCCGACTTCACTTATGGGGCTTAGTGCAAAGCCTAAGCATATAAGCCCCTCAAGAGCAGGATATAT
>JAGRAK010000131.1 GCA_020434645.1 Bdellovibrionales bacterium
GGCAAGTAATAATCAGATTGTTTTTTGATATCAATAGATAAATCCCGGGGCTATATCCGGGATATTTAGAGCAGTCGGAGCATTTCGGACAGTCACTGAGTGGCAATTTAAAACCGAAAACCACAATCATGTAGACCAGTTGTTAAGTTTTAATAATTTTAGCATATGGTGCTGCCGCAAAGGCTGGATCACCATAAGTGCTACGCGGAACGCCCATGGCACTACATACTGCCGACAAAATGGCTGTCTGACTTACTCCATATCTATTGCCGTGGCCTCGAGTTCGGACGCCATCAATTACGATGCTCTGCCCGGTGTCAAAATAACCACCGCAGCCGCCTATCAAGACACAGGGAATTCGAGTCGAGTGGTGGCCGCCAAACCCAAGGTCGCTGGCTGCTGAATTGCCAAGGCCACCGCCAACCCAAATTAAACTCTTATCCAGCATTGTTGCGCCGCCGACATTAACGGCATCGAGGCCTAGAGCCAAATTGGCTACATGTTCATAAGTCCACTTCTGAATTTCGCGAAGCTGACGCCAGTTTTCTTCTGGATTATGTGACATCCCATGAAATCCACCAAATGAATTGGCGCTTACGCCGGCTTTACTAGCTAAAAATGGGTGTCTTGATTGAGATGTTTCTGAGTGCACCATTAAAGTTGCGATACGAGTTCGATCACACTTAAAAGCGGCCTGCACTAAATCAAATTGTGTTTTCATAATTCGCTCAAGTTCAATATCTGGATCATCTTGATTGGCTGCAGTGGCTATATGGTCATTATTAAAAATCGCTGGTCTACCTGGTATAGTGCAGGAGTTTGGTGCTGGTATTGGTGCTTCAATGCTTCCAATCTCTCTTTCAAGGTCGCGAACTGCATCCATATGGTCTTGTATGGAGCTTAGCTCTTTAGCACTTAAATCATTTTTTAAATTGTTAAAGTCTTTGATAACTTTATCTAAAACGCTTTTCCTTTTTGCTCTGAGGTCTGTCATTTCAGCAGGCCCGCTTGTTACATCAACATTCATGTTTGCAAATATTTTATCAAAGGCATTTCTTGGGTTGTTCTCGGGTTGAACTTTTGCACTTCCGCCTTGAACCTTGTAGGATATAGTGCCGCTCATTCCAGAGCCATCCATTCTAGGAGCCACAGCCAAATTGATTCGTGGCATGAATGTTCCATTTGTCACAATAGCTTGTCGACTTAAAAAAACATCTAAGGTTTCATTAAAATTTTGATAGCCAGACAAAATCGATGTTTGGCCAGCGTGACCGTATTTAAAATCGGCACTATTAATATGCACTCCATCAATAGTGATAACTTTACTTTTTAATGGGTTCAGTGGGCTTAGTGAATATGAAAAATTAAAATTTCGACCAGCTGCATCTGGAAAAAAAGTATTGGTGTATTTCGTACTTAATCTATCATGGGCAAGCCCGTTGGAAGTATACACGAATAAAAATCGTTTAGAGTCTATGCCCGCGGCTTCAGCTCTTAAGTACTTTAATATGGGTAGAAAGAATATGAAGCTGCCCCCCATAACATGTAGGAGTCTTCTGCGACTGATACTCATAAGTCCTATTTGTTCTAGGAGTTTGTGATCCATATTATGGGCCTCTTTTCATAAGCAAGTCACTTTTTAAATAGGCTTCAAACAATGCCTTCATGTTGTAGTTGCTGTTTTTGTATTGTTCATTAATTTTGCTGATCTCGCAACGATCAGGTTCAGAAGGGCTGCGTCCAAAAAGAAATTCAAACATCCTCTGTGAGCTGCATTCTTGAACATCAGTGCTACTGGCAAGACCTCGAGATAATTCGGCAGCCCCTTTGTATTGGCCGTCCGCATTCACTGTTAATTCCAACTTCGTTGAGTCATCTAGGTGTTTGCCGGTACTAAAAGGTGAGAATAGGCCATGTTGACTAAAATTTGAATAACTAAAGCCAATTGGGTCCATCATGGCATGACAAGTCTTGCAGCTACTTAGCTTTGCCCTTTGTGCCGACTTTTCTCGGTCTGTAGTGGCGACTTCTGCGGCTTCTTGTTGCGAATCAGGAATCGGTGGCGGCGGCGGAAAATCTTGGCACATCAATTGTTGTCTAACAAATTTTCCTCTATGAATATATGTATTCGTGTCGGCAGATACAGAGGCTATCACGGCTGGCAAGGTCATGATGCCTGAGCGATTGATTCCATCCATTTGAAATGGAGCAAAGGTTGTATTGATTGAAGATGGGTTGATGCCATAAAACTGAGCTAGATCTTTATTTATATAAGTTGTTTTGGTTATGAACAGATCATGTAAATTGGCATTTTTATTTTCAATAACATTTTTGACAAAAAGACGCGCTTCTTCAGTCATAAACGAAGATAAATTTCCGTTGTCCGTTACGCCCTCGGCAAACCGTTGGCCTTCAATTGCTCCAACATTAAACCATTCTGTGACAAACTTTGTGAGCTGATCATTGGCTTGCGGCTTAGCTAGGTATCGATTGACTTGCAATTCAAACTCTGAGTTGTTCGCAAGATCACCTGAGGCAGCAGCCGCGAAAAGAGCATCATCTGGTATTGTATTTGTGGCAGCAAATGATAAGCGACTCGCTAGAAAGTACAAATAGTAGGGGTGATTGTTCCTAAGTTCTTGATGATACCAAAGATATGGTGATTGCAGCATGGCCTGCAAAACTAACTCAACACCTTCTTGTCCGGTGTCGCCCATTCTATAAATAACTAAAAAGTCATTTATCTCTTCGTTAGAGATTGGGCGGCGAAATAATTTTAGCCCTTTGTTTTTTATAAAATTAGTGACTTTGTCTGCAGCATTAAAATTTAGTGCTGCACGCAGAGCGAGATCATTTACTATTAATTTTGCAGTAGAATCGGCGGCGCGCTGAATGTTTTGCGTGTATGTAGATTCGATATGCATGGCTTCTGCCGAGTTTTCAAAGCCGCTGTTTCTAACATCTTTTGGAAGATCAGAAATTTTATCAAGCTGAATTGCGAATGTAGCGTTTAGCGTATTTAATATCTGTCGTCTTGTGAGTCTCCACATTCTTGTTTCGGGATTTGCTTTTGCTTCCATCTCTTTAGGTAAACAATTTCCCTTTTTATCTTCAAGGCCTGCAATCCAATAATAAATCTTCTCCTTCTCGCTGTCAGGCATCTGTAAGTCTTTTGGCATTCTGCCTGTCTGAATGCTTTGGTAAAGCCTAGAGGAAGCAGGATCTTTGGGTACAACCAAGCTATTCCTAATAAGAGAATCTGGATTTAAAATGTCGCTGATTCCGCCAAAGCCACCTTCTTGAACGCCATGGCAAGCAGCACATCTTTTGACCAGTATATTTTTAGCCTCTTTGCCAAAATCAGAATTAAAGGAAAGCTTATCGCCTTGATTAAGTGGGGTCGGAACTGACTCTCCCGAGCTTGCGCTCTCAACAACGTTGCCTATAGGTGCGCAGCTTTGATAGCTTAATATAATAGGGGTTAGAATGATCGTCACAACGCCAATTTTATTAATAAATTTTAACATTGCCCCTCTGCCCCTGTTATTTTAAGTATTGCCCTTGCTATGTTTGTTGCAATACTTGTTCCTGGATACGCTATCATTTTGATAATTACGTATTGTCTATGGCATTTAAATCACAGTTGTTTTTGAGGCGAAGTTCTTTTTATCTCATTTTGAAACGCATAACAATTTTACGCTGGCTAGGAGTTTTGCATGTTTGTTGTCTTTAATGGGTATTTAACTATTAAAAATAACAATAAAATAAGGCCTACTAAAAACACACCACCCATGTAACCAAAAATAGCAAACGCTTCTTTGGCCTCATGGCGACCCATGCGGGGTCCAAATATACCGGCAAATAGCCAAACAAACGGGTAGAGCAGGCCGCCTATAGATATCATATAAGAACTAGCTCTGACTAAAGTTGTTGGTGCGCCTGAAAATGCGACCAAGATGAGTGCGCTCAAAGACATTGCGCCAATGGCGGTTGCGTGAAAATGGTAGCGCTGATAGTAGCGCCAGTTTTTATCTGCCTCACTTTTAAGTTTAGATTCTTTTTGCGCGGTGTCTTCAATGCTCATTATACTAGCATTTTCTTCGAGCCCTGAAGAAATTTTATTTTTAATGAAGTCTTCATTCACTCCAAAAATTATAGCTATAAAAACTCCGCCTATCATCCCGAGAACAGCTAACGCATATGGTATTTTTTGTATCACTGGGTGTCTCCTTGCCTGCATGGGGTTGTCTATTGCCAGCCCTGGGGCTGGCCGTACATACCACAATTAGACAATATATACATATGTATTGCAAACTTATACATATGTATATATCATTAAGTTGTGAATGCAAAAGATGCCATCTCCTCATCTGCAATCGAGCTTTTCTCCAAGAGGGGTTTTGATGGGGTATCTATACGAGATATCGCGAACTTAGCCGGAGTTCATTTTTCTAGTATTCGATATCATTTTGGCGACAAAGAAGACTTATATAACGCCTGCATTTCAAAACATGGCAAAGACCGGCTATTGTCAGCAAAAAGATTTTTGACCGCAGAGCCAAAAAGTGTTGAAGATATGCGTCTTCGATTAGGCTACGCAATTGATGATGTGTTCCGAATTCACGGTGAGAATCCGTTTTTAACAAAGCTTTTACTGCTCGAAGTTGAATCAGAAGATCATCGAGCAGACCGAGTGCTCAAAAAGACAATGGTGGCAATGTCAGCTGTCTACTCTCAATTTTTTAAGGCGTGTCAGAGAAAGAACTATATAAAAAATAATTTGGACCCACTCTTTATGACGCAATCTCTTATGGGTGTTTTGCATCATTACATGCGAACAGAATCGATAAGAGAGAGGCTGCTCTCTCAAAAAAAAATAAATGCTAAGAACAATAAAGAGCAAATAGTTGAAAACATAATCACATTATTTCTAGGGTGTAGAAATTATTAAAAAGGGGGGCATATGGATACAACAAATAAGCCAAAATCAAACAGGTCGGTTGCTGTTATCTTAATATCTATTTTTGCCACAATATTTGGGTTTGCAACTATAATAGAAGGCGGGACAGTTCTTTTCACCGAGACAGGGCGGCAGGGGGCTGGTCATTTTGTTCCTTTTGTTTTGTGGTTCAATTTTGTAGCTGGATTTTTTTATATAATTGCAGGAATTATGCTTTTTAGACTCAAGGGTTGCGCCCGTAAACTTTCTTTATTTATTGCAATGGCCACAATCTTTGTTTTTATGTCGTTTGGGGTTCACATTTTATATGGTGGAGCCTATGAAATGCGAACGGCTGTCGCCATGACGCTCAGATCTAGCGTATGGGTGTTTATTGCTTTATTTACTTCTAGATTAGATGCGCTAAAGTCTTACAATTGTTGCGTAAATAAGTGAGTATGAATTTTAAGGCTGGTTTTTTGCCAATTTCTACCAGGTGCGAAATTGGTTGCGGGGAGAGGATTTGAACCTCTGACCTTCGGGTTATGAGCCCGACGAGCTACCAGGCTGCTCCACCCCGCGACAAGTGTGATGCCTTGATTACTAATGAGATCGGACAATAAAGAAGTATTGCGTCACAGTCAAGGCGGGTGTGAATAATACAACAGTACTTTAGTCATAACGCTATGTTACGCAAAAAACTAATAGGGACGATTATCGAGCTAAATGCGCTCCACGTCTGGTTTATGTGACGTTTATCATACCTCAAAATTAAACAAAATTAATTAATTTAATGAGTTGGCTCTCCAGACGATCAATCTGTCTATTGGTCTAGAAATGGAGGGCTAGGCCTCTTGTTGATAAAGTTAAGCGCTTGATATTCCGAAT
>JAGRAK010000132.1 GCA_020434645.1 Bdellovibrionales bacterium
CCATATTCTAATAACTCTGCATTTCTATCTGTTTCTTCTGTCGAGCATGACCAGTCTTCACTTGTTTCTGGCGGTGTTTGCGGGTCACAGTTATAGGTCACTCCCTGCCGCAATATAGATAAGCTTGGTGCGCTTGCTGATGCTGAGGCGCCCACAAATAACGCACAAAATAATCCTAATAGTTTAAACATGTTTTCCCCCTGTGTTGTTGGTGACGTTTTGATTCGGTTATATGACTTAGCAATTGATATGCCAGACGAAGTGGGCGCATTTTGTACATTCGTCCGTCAGCCAGGCTTTATGCTTCTTATATGTTTGACGCTACAATTCATCAGCCATGTTGTAAGGCAAACCATCAGGCCCACTAATTTGAATGTGAGCGCTGGAGATGCGACCTTGATAAAATTCGTTAAATTCAGATTCGCCGGGGAATATAAAATTATTTTTTGTTGCATCTTTTTTGGGGTCGCGGGCGGCATCAACATTAGACTTAATAGAAGCCCAAGAAGTCCCTGCCCTTATGCCATCGAGAATAAACCTCTTGGGGTGGTTATCACGACTTGTAAAAGCTGTGGGCTCATTGGATGCTGCGATATCAATAAAATCGCGAGATTGTATCGTAGCCATTTCATTTTTCGCTACATATGAGGAGCTGCAGCTCGAATTTAAATATATAAGCTGACCGCCATTGTTTTGGGCACGCTGCTTCATGGCCTCATTTAAATCCTCTGGTGTTAGCTTAGCCATATTGGCGTAATCATTCTGGGGAAAAACCAAATACACTTGCTCTTTCGTATCTTTATCAATGATCTTAGTCCCTATCAGAATTTTAGATTCTGGCGAGAGGGGCATACTCGTTTTTTCATCTCCAGCTGAGTGAGAATCCTTTACAAGATAATCGACTTCTTTTGATCCTATGAGTTTTATTAAAAATTCCGGTGTGTCCTTGATTTCTGTTGCCTCTGCAAAAGTAAATCCAGAGGCTTGGTAGTAGTCAATATAGGCGTCAGCTGTGGTTTCACGTCGAGAAGCATCTAAATTAGCGCCAATAACTACAGCGCCAACAAGCTTGTTATCCGCCCAAATTTGCTTCTGATCTGGCGCTTTTGCTGTTGGTGCTATATCGCTAAAGTTAGCCCAACTTACTTTAGCATTGGCCGAAAATTTCTTACCCTCATGAGTCCAAGTTACATTGGCACTTTGCTCTTTTGATTTTTCGTCTAATTTCGGGCCAAAGGCATAATAAAAACCGTAGGGGCTTTGAATGCTTTTAAACCCCTCAATTGGATTCGTACCCAGGATTACGAGGTGTTCCTCCTGAGAGGTCTCTTTAAACCCTTTTTCACCCACAGTAATATCGGTGAAAACTTTAGGTTTAATGCCAAAATATGGGGCGACTGCTTGCTTAATAAATTTAAGCAATTTTGAATAAAATATACCCGTTAGGTTTCGCGCGTCCATACTGGCTCCAGACGCGATAGAGTTATAAACAGCTTTGTAAACGGCCTGTTTTTTGGCGTTATTTAAATTTTTTAGTATAGGCGTAAGTGGACCTAAAAAATCCCAGTCACTTAGTTTTATTGCAGGATTTTTTAACAAATGGGAGCTAAGAATACGATCAACAACTATTTTTTCTACCACTTTTTCTTCAGCCGGAGTTCGGCACGGACTTTTTTCAATAGACACTTCCTTAGTCAATTGCGGAAAGTTCTCTAGAGCATAATAATACAAAGTATAATCTTTAATATACAGAATTTGTATCAGACCACTTTTGAGTGCTGGATAAGTTGTCATCAGGTCTGATTTCAAAAGAGTCAGCACAACGGGCGCGTCGCGGAAAGAATCAAACCCGTCTGGTTTTTGAAACTTGTAGAGGTAGCGTAGCGCCTGTTCATGAGTGAGAGTCTTGGGTATAGTTTTTGGTACCAAAGCTTCCCATTTTTTTTCATCAAATTCTTGAGTGCATAAAGTATTGATTAGTACGTCACGAGCTGATTTTTCTTCCGTGCCTAAAACAGTTGTGGAGTCTTGACAGCAAGAATCAGCTATAAAATCTGAACTCATAGGCAAGGCACAAGTCGTAACCTTCTTATGGTATCTGAATTGATTTTTTTCAGGCAGAAATCTATCTTGTCGCCAGTCGTTAAATTTATTTCGTGTTTTTTCGCTTGAGATCTCTTTTGCCGGACTTTGACTTATGTCAAAAACAACCCGACGATCATTTTCTATTACGGTTATTGTTGAATCATTTAATAGAAACGCGATGGGCTCTTTAACTCCAGGCAGAGTTATTTGCTCTATTTTTTGACTGATCGAATTATGAATCAGAAGTCGATCAGGGTGCGGCTTTTCAATTGTATAGATTTGACCGTCTTTATCTTGAGCGATCGTGAAATGATTTGAATCACTATAAAGTTTTTCAGCATCTATTTTCCATATTGAATAAGGATACTGATCAATACAGTCTTTGGCATGGCCAAAGGTGATCCAAATTGAAATCAACACGCCTAGGACTATTTGCGCCATTTGTAGTCCACTTGTTTTTTTCTAATTGCCCCGGGCGCAAAATTTACTCGATGGCTATTGGCCAATTTCGCGCAGTCTTTTTTGTTGTTCGAATGATGAGTGTAGGTCAGCGTTTCAACATCATCTGTGAATTTATAGATTGTGATGTTGATAATACAGTTGTCCTTTTGCGTCTGCTGATCGACCATATTATTGGATTTTAAGCTTGTGACTTCAGCGTGTGAATAAGACCCGCTTAAGCTAAGAAGAAGAAAGATAATCATATCAAAATGCTATCAGTTCATATTTTGAGATTCAATCTGTATGTAGTAAGTGATATGTGTATGGATGTCTTTAATCAGAAGTAGGGAAGTTTTATGTCCACTTTAAAAAACTCATCGCAGCAAAAATACTTCATATCTAAAGGTTACGCTCCGTCGCCAATTGGTTTTTTAAAAATTGAGCTCACAGATGGTAAAGTCATTTCGGTGAGTCATGAGCAGAAGAAGCAAAAAGACTCAGTTTCTAAACAAGATTTGCCAGTCTTCAATAAAACCAAAGCTCAACTAAAAGCCTACTTCGCTGGTCGCTTAAAAAAGTTTAATTTGCCACTAGTCACTGAGGGCACAGAGTTTCAGCAGCAAGTTTGGCGTGAGATGGCAAAAATTCCTTTTGGTTCGACGCGAACATATGGTGAATTGGCTAAAGCTATCGGGCGTCCAAGGGCTTCTCGTGCTATAGGTAATGCTTGTAATGGTAACCCTCATTTAATAGTTATCCCCTGCCATAGGGTCGTTGGGGCGACTGGGTTAGGGGGCTTTGCCATTGGTTCAAAGAAAAAAAAGCACCTGCTCAATCATGAAACGCATTTGTCTCACTCTAATACAGAGCAATAATGCATCGCGAAATTTAATTTTCAAAAAAGCTGATTTAGGCCTACAGACCTTAGTCGAGTTTGCCGATATATTAATTAATGGAATTCTTTCTAACTATACCGAATCACTACATATTATAGAAACGGAGCGAGCATGAACTTTGATGTAAAGTTTAAAAGTATTAAGCACTCACCATCTTTAGTTGAATACGTGCAAGAGCGTTTTTCAAGTCTTTCAAAATATGAAATTCGCCCATCAACAGTTCATATCACCTTTAGTGAGGAGGGGTATAATTGTCGCGCTGATATATACATTAATGGTTACAACGGGAGCTTTCGAGCTAAAGGCTTATCTGACTCATACTTTGTGTCGCTCGATATGTGCATAAAGAAGTTGAAGCGGCAAATGGAGAAAGAGAAATCTAAAATTAAGCATCACCATCACTATGATCACAGTGATGAAGCTCAGCTAGAGGCTCTAGCCATGCAGGAAGACCGTTCGCGCAAATCGGCCTGACGGGGAGTGTGCCGCTTCGAGCAAAATAATAGAGACACCTTTGACCTCGGTGAGAACGTCAGGTATTGATGCGTGACGTAAAAAGCGAGGTAAAAGCGTATGAAAAATTATTTTTTCACCAGTGAATCTGTGTCCGAAGGTCACCCCGATAAAGTTGCCGATCAAATAAGTGATGCTGTTTTAGATGCATATTTAGAGCAAGATCCAAAGAGTCGCGTGGCGTGCGAAACTATGATCTCGACGGGCTTTGTTGTTCTAGCCGGTGAAATTTCTTCTAAGGCTTCAGTCGACATGCAGTCAGTTGCTCGTAAAACTATAGAAAAAATAGGTTATGATCATACAGATAAGGGTTTCGACTATAAAAGTTGCGCCGTTTTCACTTCGATAGACAGACAAAGTCCAGATATTGCAATGGGAGTGGACGACGATAAGCGAGAGCAAGGTGCTGGCGATCAGGGGCTTATGTTCGGATACGCTTGCAATGAAACTCCTGAGCTTATGCCACTAAGCATTTCGCTTTCGCACCGCCTGGTTAAAGATTTAGCAGACTATCGCAAGGCCAATAAAGTAAATTGGTTGCGTCCAGATGCAAAAAGTCAGGTTACGGTTGAGTATGTTGACGGAGTCGTGAAGCGTATTGATTCAGTTGTGCTCTCTACTCAGCATTCGCCTGACATTACTCAAAATGAAATTAAATCTTACATCACTGAAGAGCTTATTCAAAAAATTTGCCCTCGAGAGTTGATTGATGCAAAAACAAAAATTTACGTGAACCCTACTGGGAGATTCGTATTGGGCGGCCCTCATGGTGATTGCGGCTTAACCGGTCGAAAAATTATTGTCGATACATATGGTGGCCATGGTGCACATGGTGGCGGAGCTTTTTCAGGAAAAGACCCATCGAAGGTCGATCGTTCTGCAGCCTATGCGTCTCGTCATGTAGCCAAAAATATTGTGGCCGCTGGTCTTGCAGATAAATGTCTTGTTCAGGTGGCCTATGCAATTGGTGTGGCTGAGCCGATGAATATTACAATTAATGACTATGGTACGGCGAAGGTATCTTTAGATAAAATAACTACGGCAGTACGTGAAATTTGGAGTTTAAAACCAGCTGCAATTGTGAAACAATTTGATTTACTCAAGCCACGTTACAGTAAAACGGCGGCTTATGGTCATTTTGGTAGAAATGAGCCAGAATTCACTTGGGAGGCAACTGACAAAGTTGAAGCTCTCAAGTCACTTTGCTAATTAGAGAAAAATAAATTGAATGCAACCTGAGCTTATTCGTAACTTTTCTATTATAGCGCATATTGACCACGGTAAATCGACATTGGCCGATGGGTTGCTATTGAAAACAGGGGCGATTAGCGATCGTCAGAAGAAAAGTCAGTATTTAGACTCAATGGATCTCGAGCGCGAGCGTGGTATTACTATCAAGGCTCAAACTGTGCGACTTAACTATCAAGCTAAAGATGGAAAAGTTTATCAGTTGAATCTTATTGATACTCCCGGGCATGTCGATTTTGCGTATGAGGTGTCGCGCTCTCTTGCGGCTTGCGAGGGGGCACTGCTTGTGGTGGACGCGGCTCAAGGTGTTGAGGCGCAAACATTAGCCAATGTGTATCTTGCGCTAGCAAATGATCTCGCTATTCAAATTGTAATAAATAAAATTGATCTTCCATCAGCTGACCCCGAGGGAGTTAAAAAACAAATTGAAGACTCCATTGGTCTTGATGCTTCAAATGCCATTTTAGCTTCAGCTAAAGAAGGCATTGGTCTCGAAGAAATTCTTGAGGCAGTGATCGCCAATATACCGCCGCCGAAAGCCGCTCGCGAAGAACCACTTCGCGCATTGGTGTTTGATTCATGGTTTGATTCCTATCAGGGTGTCGTTATTTTGTGCCGAATTGTTGACGGTAAAGTTTCTCG
>JAGRAK010000133.1 GCA_020434645.1 Bdellovibrionales bacterium
AGAAAATCGATCAAGCAATGGATGCGCTTCGTTGTCCTCCGGGCGATTGGAAGATCGATAAGCTTTCAGGTGGAGAGCTCAGACGAGTCGCACTTTGCCGACTATTGCTATCAAATCCTGATATTTTACTTCTCGACGAGCCAACAAACCATCTCGATGCTGAGTCTGTGTCTTGGCTTGAGCATTATCTTCATGATTTTCCGGGCACGGTTATAGCGGTCACCCATGATCGCTATTTTCTAGACAATGTGGCGGGTTGGATACTTGAGCTTGATCGTGGCGAGGGCATTCCGTTTAAAGGCAATTATTCAGCTTGGCTTGAGCAAAAAGAGCGCCGAAATCAACAAGAGCAGAGTTCGCAAGATAAGCGAAGTAAGACGTTAGAGAGAGAGCTGGAGTGGGTTCGCATGTCGCCCAAAGCTCGTCAGGCCAAATCAAAAGCTCGATTGTCAAATTATGAAAACCTATTAAAAGAGCGAACACCCGAACAGGTGAAAGATCTTTCTATATTTATACCTCCAGGTCCTCGACTTGGTAATATCGTTCTTGAGTCTAAAGGTGTTTCAAAGGCCTATGGTGATAAGCTTCTTTTTGAAGACGTGAATTTTGTCGTGCCTAAAGGGGCGATTGTCGGGGTGGTTGGGCCAAATGGCGCGGGTAAATCTACTCTTTTTAGAATGATCGTCGGAGAAGAAAAGCCAGACACTGGGGAGTTTAACGTCGGTGAAACTGTTCGCATGTCTTATGTCGATCAACGTCGTGACGCTCTTAATATGGAGAATTCAGTGTGGCAAGAGGTCTCGGGTGGCAATGAAAACATAAAAGTCGGCAACCGTGAAATGAGCTCGCGGGCTTATATTTCTAAATTTAACTTTAATGGCAGTGACCAGCAGAAAAAGGTAGGCAACTTATCTGGTGGTGAGCGAAACCGCCTCTATTTAGCAAAAATGCTACTGACAGAGGGTAATTTGCTATTACTCGATGAGCCTTCAAATGATTTAGATGTGAACACCCTAAGAGCTCTAGAAGACGCTCTGCTTGAATTTGGTGGCAGTGCCGTAGTGATCAGTCATGATCGCTGGTTTTTAGATCGTATTTGCACCCATATTATTGGCTTTGAGGGAGACTCTAAAGTGACCTTCTTCTTGGGTAATTACTCTGAGTATGAAGCCGATCTCAAGGCGCGACTCGGTGTTGATACTTTAATTCCGAAAAGGATTAAGTATCGTCGTATCCAGAACTAGGCGGCTTTTGGCTCAGTGGTTTTGAGCCCTAGAGATTTAAGTTCATTGAGTATAATTTCAGATAAGAGTCTATATTCGTTAAATTTTTGCCCGCCCAGATCGGGATTGAGGTCGGGGTGACACTCTCGTGCTTTCTGTCTGAATGCGCGTTTTACAGCGGAGATTTTAATGTGGCGACCGTCAGGTGAGAGGGCGACGCCTAAGTGTTGAGTAGCCAGCTGTGCGCTAAAAGACAGTTCTTCTATAGAGAAAATCGGCTCATTTTGTATTGGTTTTTTTGCGGTTTGAGTCGGTCGTTTTTTATTTTTTTTATTAAAATAAGAGGGGGTGGCCTGGTTTATTATCGAGGCTTTACTCGGCGTGAAAGTGACGAAATCGATTTTTTCATAGGAGAAATCAAAGGAAACATCTGATTTTATGACGCTATTGGTAGAGAAATTATCGTGTTCTTCGAGGAGAGCTAATTTCTCCTCGAGAATAGACTGAAATGAGTGATTGTGTGACTGGGATTTGCTCATAAATAAGTTGTCGGCAAATCACAAAAAAAACTCCACTTGGGCGGAGGTCTAAGTCTTGATTTCCCTCGAGAATTCATGATTTTTAAGCCTTTTATTTAAAATAAAAATTTCAGCTAAAGTATGCTGCAAGAGAGGGTGCGCTCTTGAGGTTTAAAGGCTGGGTCGATTATTTAATAAAAGCATATTTTGTTGAGGATTTGGTCATGTTCATTGGGAACAAAGAGTAAAAAAAATAATAAAATTTATTTTTTTCTATTGCATTTAGTAGGGAAGCCCATTCATGATTGAGGGTGTAACAAGGTAATGAGTACCAATTAACATAACCAATCATTGGAGGATAATGATGGCAAAGAAGAAAAAAGCGACTAAAAAAGTTGCTAAAAAAGCGACTAAGAAAAAAGCGACTAAGAAAGCCGCTAAAAAAACAACTAAGAAAGTTGCTAAAAAAGCGACTGCAAAAAAAGCAAAGTCTAAAAGAAAGCCAAATGCGGCTTTCATGAAGCCTTTGACTCCAAGCAGTTCACTAGCTGCAGTTGTTGGCTCAAAAGCTATCCCACGCACTCAAGTTGTAAAAAAACTTTGGATGTACATCAAGAAGCACAATCTTCAAGATTCTAAAAACCGTCGTAACATCAATGCAGATGCTAATCTTCGCCCTATTTTCGGCAAAGCAACAGTATCTATGTTTGAGATGACAAAGCTTGTTTCTAAGCACCTTAAATAAGGCGTTTTAGAAAAAAGCGACAAGAACTGTCGTTTTAAGCAAAAAAGAGAAAGCCCGCTTGCATAAAGTGGGCTTTTTTTTTACTCTACCTGACTTATGACTCCAATGGCGGCAAATGAAATTCGAATGATGGAGAAAGCCGGGCAGCTCGCGGCTCAGACGCTTCTTCATGTTGGTAAATATGTTCGTGCTGGCATCACCACAAATGAGCTTGATTTAATAGCGAGTGACTACGTTTTATCTCATGGTGCCACGGCTGCACCTCTGAATTACCATGGCTTTCCGAAATCAATATGCACGTCAATCAACTCTTGTATATGTCATGGCGTGCCTGACCAGACCGTTCTTAAAGACGGCGACACGGTCAATATCGATGTCACCGTTATTAAAGATGGCTATCATGGTGACACAAGTTCTATGTTCTTTGTTGGTGATGTGTCGGGAGAAGCTCGCGAGTTGTGTCGTGTGGCACTTGAGGCCATGAATAAGGGCATTGAGGTCGTTGGTCCAACAGCCACGACAGGTGATATAGGATTTGCTATTAATAAATTTGTCACAAAAAATGGTTTATGGGTTGTACGAGAAATAGGCGGGCATGGTATCGGCAAAGTATTTCACGATGATCCTTGGGTGCCATCCTATGGCAAAAAAGGTAAGGGAGACAAACTTAAGCCTTGGATATGCTTAACTGTTGAACCTATGGTGAATCAGAGTGCTGCGCCAATTAAAGAGTTCTCAATCCCAAATTCTTCAATTAAGTATTACGAAACAAGTGACAATACGCTTTCGGCACAATATGAGCATACCGTACTTGTTACTGATACTGGTCATCAAATACTGACTCTACCCTAAGAAAGGTCACCACAATGCAAAAACAAGCCGTTTCATCAAAGTCATCTAAGCAAGCCATCTTATCTAAGGCATCTAAGCAGGCTAATTCAGCAAAGCCACTGAAGCCAGCGGCTAAAGGGCAAAAACGAGATTACAAAGTCTGCGAAGCGGCTATGAATGACCCGAAAGAATTTGAACGTCTTGCGCGTTGGGGGCGAGAAGAGATTAATTTAGCTGAAGACGAGATGCCGGGGCTCATGGCGCTACGTGAAGAGTATGGCAATACAAAGCCTTTAAAGGGGGCTCGTATTGCGGGCTGCCTGCACATGACGATACAAACAGCAGTACTCATTGAAACACTGACCCATCTTGGCGCCGAGATTCGTTGGAGCTCATGTAATATTTTTTCAACACAAGATCACGCAGCGGTAGCTGTTGCAGCAGCCGGTGTACCGGTATTTGCTTGGAAGGGCGAAACTGAAGAAGAGTTCAATTGGTGCATTGAGCAGACGATTACGGGTTGGGGTGAAGGTGGTTATGATCTTATTTTAGATGATGGGGGTGATCTCACCAACATGATGCACGAAAAACGCTTTGCAAAAGAAATAAAGCAGATCATTGGCCTATCTGAAGAGACGACAACAGGTGTGCATAATCTTGTAAAGCTTCATGAGCAGGGCAAATTAAAGCTCCCTTCAATAAATATTAATGATTCTGTTACAAAATCAAAATTTGATAATCTTTATGGCTGTCGTGAGTCACTAGCCGACGGCATTAAACGAGCCACAGATGTGATGATCGCAGGCAAGGTTGTTGTGGTCGCGGGCTATGGAGACGTAGGCAAGGGCTGCGCTCACTCTATGAAGTCTTATGGTGCAAGAGTGGTGGTAACTGAAATCGATCCAATATGTGCGCTTCAGGCGGCTATGGAGGGTTTTGAAGTCACTACTATGGAGGCTATCGCTTCACGCGGGGATATTTTTGTAACCACTACGGGTTGCTGTGACATTATCACTGAAGAGCACTTTAAAAAAATGAAGCATGGGGCGATTGTTTGTAATATTGGCCACTTTGATATCGAAATTGATATGGCGTGGTTGAATAAAAATACAAAAGCTCGTGAAGTAAAGCCTCAGGTTGATATTCATGCTTTTAAAGATGGTCGCGAAATTATAGTTCTTGCTAAAGGGCGCTTAGTGAATTTGGGCTGCGCAACTGGTCACCCAAGTTTTGTGATGAGCAATTCTTTTACCAATCAAGTTATGGCGCAACTTGAACTCTGGAAGAATCGAAAAACAGATAAGTATAAAGAAGTGAAAGTTTATATGCTCCCTAAAGAGCTAGATGAAAAAGTGGCATCACTTCACTTAGAAAAAATTGGAGTAAAGCTCACAAAACTGAACCCAAAGCAGTCAAAATACTTAGGGCTCAACGTGAATGGTCCGTTTAAACCGAGCCATTATCGCTACTAGAGTTTTGGTTTTTAATTATATCGAGGGAGGGGTCTGAATGAGATTTTTATTTTTAATAATCAGCTTATGTTCATTTTCTGCACAAGCTGAAGTCGGTAAGACTTTGTATTATAAAAATGGCCACAAGACGGTTGAAGTTCGGCTGATATTTTCTAATACAGGTCGTATTCAAGATGTCTACATAGATACTCAGAAAGCAGAGGGCGTCTTTGAAGAGGAAGAGGTTATTCAAGGAGAATTAGGCAAAAATGTGTTTGCGATATCCTATGGAGAGTCTTTAAAAAGCATGCTGGAGCAAATTAAATCTCCGGCAGCTGGATCATATTTTACCGAATTTGAAAGTGAATGTCCCCAAAAGACTTTCGCGTATTTTGAGTATGCTATGAACACGCATCACCGGATTTACGGCTACTGTTTGGTTGAAAAATAAATTAAGAATTAGAGTTACTAAATCTTCACAAAGCTCAGGTAACGCTTTAATTCATTTATAGATTCTTGAATATCTGCAGACGCGCGGTGCTGCGTCTGTGGTTTTGCATAACTAATTTGATAGAAGTTATTAAATACAACTTTAAAAGAAGTGACGTCGAGCATGCGATAATGCAGGCGTGCGGCCACTTTTGAAAAGTATTTATTTATAAATAAGCGATCTTGGCCAATTGAGTTTCCGGCTAGAATAATTCGATCTTTGGGGTCAAAGTTTTTTTCGATAAGCGCCATGAGCTCATTTTCGACAACCTCTGGATCTTTACCAGTGGGGATAAGGTCGACTAGCCCAGACTCTTTGTGGTGTTTTTGGTTCCAAGCGTCCATTCTATCAATGTGAATCTGTGGTTGCTTGACGACGGCATGGTACTGATCAAGAGTTTCAAGTTTATTATTCGTGACCACGGCAGCGGCCTCAATGATGACTTCTTTTTCAACGTCAAGACCTGTCATTTCTAAATCCACCCAAAGTAATTTAATCATAGTGACAAAAAGCTAGCAGATTAACTCACCCATGA
>JAGRAK010000134.1 GCA_020434645.1 Bdellovibrionales bacterium
CAGGATTTATCTCGACAGAAATGACAGATGTGCTACCTGATGCACAAAAAAATGCTATCCTTTCTAAAATTCCTCTGCAAAAATTTGGAACAACTGAAGATGTGGCTGCTGCGGTGAGTTTTTTATTAAGTGATGACTCTACTTACATAACCGGGCAAACCATTCATGTTAATGGCGGAATGTATTAAGGTGCATAATTTAATTTAATTTAATTTAAAAAAAATAATTTAAAAAAGGAGACACGCATGTCTATCGAACCCAGAATAAAAAAGATTATTGAAGAACAACTCGGCGTTGAAGGCGATCGCATTAAGCCAGACGCTTCGTTTATCGATGACCTCGGCGCAGACAGCCTCGACATCGTTGAACTTGTAATGGCGATGGAAGAAGAATTCGATCTTGAAATCCCAGATGAAGACGCTGAAAAACTTCGCACTGTTTCTGACGTAACAAAATACGTCCAATCAAAAGGTAAATCATAATATGACCTCGGCGTCGAATACACGCCGAAGAGTTGTCATCACAGGCCTTGGGGCGGTAACTCCCCTTGGGCTGACAGCTCACGAAAGCTTTGAGAACGCTCTAAAAGGGCAATCTGGCATAGCGCCCATTACTCAATTTGATGCGAGCACTTACGATGTTCATTTCGCCGGTGAGGTGAAAAACTTCAATGCCGATCTTTACGTTCCAAAAAAAGAACAAAAGAAAATGGGGCGCTTTTTACAATTTTCGATGGCCGCCGCATCACAAGCCTTGCAAGACTCGGGGCTAGAGCTCACTGAAGAAATTAAAAATCGCACTGGTGTTTTTATTGGCTGCGGAATTGGGGGCTTGCCTGAAATTGAAGACACTCATTCTACACTTACCTCTCGCGGGCCAGGTCGAATATCTCCATTTTTCATTCCCTCCGTTATTATTAATATGGCCTCAGGTAACGTCAGCATTCAGTACGGTCTACGTGGCCCGAACTTTTCTATGGTCTCAGCCTGTGCTACCGGCTGCCACTCTATCGGAGAAGCTGCAAATTATATTCGAAGTGGCGCATGCGACGTGATGTTAGCTGGTGGCACTGAAGCCGCTATTTGCGGGCTCGGTGTTGGCGGTTTTGCCGCAATGAAAGCTTTGTCGACTCGAAATGACTCTCCACAAACAGCCTCTCGCCCATGGGACAAAGACCGTGACGGCTTTGTATTAGGCGAGGGCGGAGCCGTTTTAATTTTAGAAGAAATGAATGCCGCAAAAAAACGAGGCGCTAAAATCTACGCCGAACTCACGGGCTATGGCGTATCCAGTGACGCTTATCACATGACTAATCCAGCTCCAGGTGGAGCCGGCGCGGTTTCTGCTATGAAAATGGCTTTGCAGGACGCAAATCTCAACTCTTCTGATATCGAATACATCAATGCTCACGGCACAAGTACCCCCGCCGGTGACTTTGCCGAAAGCGAAGCTATAAAATTTGTACTTGGCTTAGATGCTGCAAAAAAAACCTGGATCTCTAGCACAAAAAGCATGACAGGCCATGCCCTTGGGGCTGCTGGCGCCATTGAAAGTGTATTTTCAATTTTGGCCTTACATACCGGAAAAGTTCCGCCCACAATCAATCTAGATAGCCCAAGTCCAGAGTGCGACCTTGATTACGTGCCCAAAATCGCACGTGAAAAAGATTTAAAGCATGTTTTAAATAATAGCTTTGGATTCGGCGGAACTAATGCTTGTTTGATTTTCAGTAAGTGCTAAAAGAACACTAACTTTGTATGAATTTTTAAACTTTTTTACGTCGTGAGCCACAATATGTATCAGAAAATATTTATTGCTTCAGATCATGCCGGCCTTTCTCTTAAAAAAGCCCTTATAGAGCTCAATCCCGAATTGCCATGGCAAGACCTTGGTACAAGTGACGAAACTTCTGTGGACTACCCAGATTATGCTGACAAAGTCGCGCTAAAGTTAAAGCCACTCAATGATCAATTTAAAGATGAAAAAAAATGTGGCATTTTAATTTGCGGATCAGGGCAAGGCATGGCGATTCGCGCCAATAAGTATTCGTATATTCGCGCAGCCCTTTGCTGGACTGCCGAAATTGCAAAACTCTCGCGCGAACACAACAATGCCAATATTCTCTGCATGGGCTCTCGCACTACTGAACCAAGCGTTGCTCAAGCTATATTGACTACATTTTTACAAACACCATTTGCTGGAGGTCGCCATGAACAGCGTGTCACCAAACTATCTAAAAACTGCTGATCCAGAAATTGCGAAATGGATTTCTGCCGAACTTGAACGCCAAGAGTTTGGCCTTGAGATGATTGCCTCTGAAAATTATGTCTCTCGCGGGGTACTTGAAGCCCAAGGCTCCGTGCTCACAAATAAATACGCCGAAGGTTATCCTGGCAAACGCTACTATGGCGGCTGCCAATTTGTAGATGAAGCTGAGACTCTCGCCATTGAACGCGCTAAAAAACTATTCGGAGCCGAACATGCCAATGTTCAACCGCACTCTGGATCGCAAGCCAACATGGCTGTTTATTTAGCCGCTATAAACCCTGGTGATAAAGTTCTCGGCATGAGCCTCTCCCATGGTGGCCACCTTACCCACGGCTCTCCAGTGAATTTCAGCGGCCTACTTTATGATATTTGTTCATATGGCATAGATGAGAAAACTCACCGAATTAATTATGATATCATTGCCAGCACGGCGAAAAAAGAAAAGCCTAAAATGATCATTGCCGGCTACAGCGCTTACCCCAGAGAAATAGATTTTAAAATATTTCGTGAAATAGCTGATAGTGTAGGCGCTGTACTTCTTACTGATATGGCTCACTTTGCAGGCCTTGTTGCCGGCGGCGTACACCCTTCACCTATCCCCTACAGTGATTATGTTACAACAACGACTCATAAAACTTTACGTGGACCCCGCGGTGGTATGATTTTATGCAGTGAAGAGCGCGCGAAAGCTTTAAATTCGAGAATTTTTCCTGGTATTCAAGGCGGACCACTTGAACATGCTATTGCAGCAAAAGCTGTTGCTTTTGGCGAAGCCCTAAAACCAGATTTTAAAAATTATGCCGAGCAAGTCGTGAAAAACGCAAAAGCATTAGCAGAAACAGTTATGAATCGCGGATTTGAACTCGTAACAGGAGGCACCGACAATCACCTAATACTTATCGACTTATCAAATCGTGAGAATATCACCGGCAAAGATGGAGAGATCGCTCTCGACCAGGCCGGAATAACGGTAAATAAAAACACCGTTCCCAATGAGAAACGTTCTCCATTTGTGACCTCTGGTCTTCGTGTCGGAACCCCCGCACTCACCACTCGCGGCATGAAAGAAAAAGACATGAAAATTATCGGCGGCTGGCTGTGCGATGTTCTCGACGACCACACCAATGAGTCGAAACTTAAATCCATACACAATCAGGTTAAAGAACTGTGCAAAAGCTTTCCAATTTATCAATAGGTGCCTGGCGCTTTTTTGCATGCACCTGCGTTATTTTTGCACTGAGCTGCAGTCACTTTCAATCGCCTGAATATTCAGGTGGGGCTGAATATTCACTTCAAGGGGAGTTTTCTTCCCCTGAGGAGATTTACAATTCAGACGCCATGAAAGGTGCCGAACGCCCTCGTATACAACGCGGCCCTTTTCATCTGCAGTGGCCTGTAAAAAAATTAACTATTACTCGTGGCTTTAGTCATGAGGGTCGCAAGACACATGCAGGGCTCGACATTCGTGGGCGTAGAAATGACTCTATTCTGGCTGCTCATGACGGCACAGTTATTTACGCAGGATCCGGATTTCGCGGATATGGTAAAATGATTATTTTAGAGTATGACTCTTCTTGGGCGACACTCTACGGACACCTCAACAAATTCAAAGTCAAAACCGGACAACAAGTTAAGGCCGGGCAAGTCATTGGTCTCATGGGCCGCACTGGCCGCGCCACGGGTGTTCACCTGCACTTTGAACTCATGAGAGATAAGGTTCCCGTTGATCCAAAGCCCATGCTCTTTGACGCCGCCACATTTGCTGGGCGGTAGATATTGATCGCTTGCATAATAAATCAGTTCTACTTACGATTGTACTGATGAAATTGATCTTTAAAAAAATTTACGAGCTCTGGATTGAGCTTGGCCATATCTTAGGCTGGATCAATTCGCGCATTATATTGACTGCATTTTTTGTTATATTTTTTATTCCGACAGCTGTTGTTTTTAAAATTATAAGACGAGATCGGCTTCGTTTAAAACGACAAACACAAGACACATACTGGATCACTGTTGACCGACCGTTTAATGATCAGTTTAAATATCAGTTCTAAGGGGTGAAGCGTGGACGTTTTCAGAGAGTATTTTTTATTTTTAAAATCACATAAAAAACTCTGGCTTATACCCATTTTACTTTGCCTGCTATTACTGAGCGCCCTCATTTATTTTTCTAGTGGCACTGTTGTCGCTCCATTTGTTTATACGCTTTTTTAAATGTATATTTTAGGGATCTCTGCTTTTTATCATGATAGTGCCGTCAGCCTAATAAAAGATGGTGAAATACTATCTGCTGCACAAGAAGAACGCTTCACAAGAATTAAGCATGATCCTAGCTTTCCGATTGAGGCCATTCAATATTGTTTAAGTGAGCAAAAAATTAAACTCTCTGATGTAGACTACATTGTCTTCTACGAAAAACCATTTTTAAAATTTGATCGTTTATTAGAAAATTATTTTGCTTTCGCACCTAAAGGATTTTTATCTTACATAAAAGCCATGCCGGCCTGGATTGGTGAGAAGTTATTTCTAAAAAACTTGATGATTAAAAAGCTAAAGAAAATCGACAGCGATTACAATTACAAAAAAACACCACTACTATTTACAGAACACCATCAGTCTCACACCGCAAGTGCCTATTACCCCTCACCATTTGATGAAGCGATCATAATAACAGCTGACGGAGTGGGCGAATGGTCCACCACCACAATTTCTTTAGGCAAGGGCCATGAACTCAGAGAAGTTCGAAAAATAGAATATCCCCACTCACTTGGGCTTCTTTATTCAGCCTTTACTTACTTTACTGGTTTTAAAGTCAACTCGGGCGAGTATAAACTAATGGGGCTCGCCCCATATGGCCGCCCTCTCTATGTCGACAAAATTAAACAAAATATTATTGATATCAAAGACGATGGCTCATTTCACCTGAACATGGACTACTTTACTTTTGCCACAAGTGGCCGAATGACCCATCATAAATTCGAGGAGCTTTTTAATTGCAAAACAAGAAAACCTGAGTCTCCCCTTGAGCAAATTCACATGGATCTTGCTGCCTCCGTCCAACAGGTGACTGAAGAAATCATGATCAAAATGGTGAACTATGCCGTTCGAGAATTTGGCATTAAGAAATTATGCCTTGCCGGAGGCGTAGCGCTCAATTGTGTGGCCAATGGTGAAATACTAAGAAGATGCGAAATTGATGACATCTGGATTCAGCCCGCAGCCGGTGACGCCGGGGGAGCACTGGGCGCCGCACTTTCTGTATGGCATCAGTATTTAAATAAACCCAAATTAAAAACAAGCAGCGACACATTGAAGGGCACGTATTTAGGGCCTGAGTTTACTGACTCAGAAATTGAAGAAATGCTAAATAAAAAAAACATCGCCTACACCAAAGCGGATTCAAAAGATTCGCTCTGTCACCAGGTGGTGGACCATATAACAAACGATAAAACTATTGGCTGGTTTCAAGGACGAATGGAGTATGGCCCACGCGCCCTTGGTAACCGCAGCATAC
>JAGRAK010000135.1 GCA_020434645.1 Bdellovibrionales bacterium
CACAGCGCCACACCATATCCCAAATTGAGTTCAACAGAACCCCCCAGAGGATAAGATCTTGAGTATCCACCAAGCTGCACATCAGCCCCCGCCCATGCAGAATTTTCATGAATTAAAAAAAACTGTACGATAACTATCAGTAATAACGACATCACCTGTAGTGTACCCGAACTTTAAGCTCAGACCCAACTTCATTTAGTGGCCTGAAGGCATTTTTTGTGAGATACAGCCCACATGTCTTTTTCAAATCACAATCAAGCGCCAATAACAAATACACCACATCGTCGCGCAAAAGATCCCGTCATCAGAGAGTATGATGGCCGCTGTCATGAGTGTTACATGAGAATTGAAAAATGCATCTGTGATTTAGTTCCTGAAATTGATAATAAAAGTTTTTTGACCGTTATTATGCATCACCGAGAAAGCTATAAGACCACTAACTCAGCCCGCATTGCGTGTATGGCTTTAAAAAACAGTCAAATACTACTTCGTGGGCTAAAAGGCGCTCCGCTGATACTACCAGAACTTGATTCAGCATCAGACTCACAAAGCCCCTACAACAACACACAACCCGTACTCCTGACGCTCAATGAACGATCGGAACTTCTCACTCCTGAATTTGTAAGGAGCTTTAATAAACCCCTCCACCTTATCGTGCCTGATGGCAACTGGGGACAAGCCAGTCGAGTTGGTAAACGTGAACCAAGCCTCCAAAATATACCTTGGGTCAAACTCGCTCCTGGAGCTCCGTCTTGTTACAAATTGAGACATGAACATCACCCCGAAGGCCTCTCAACTCTCGAAGCCATAGCCCGCGCTTTTGCCGTAATTGAAAGCCCTAGCATAGAAGACGAGTTAATGAAGATATTTAATGTTATGGTTGAAAGAACACTTGAAACACGACCCTCACGCGGCTCTCACTCAAGACCTTAGTCGTGCGCCAAGAGCATCAACCGAATTGTGAAAAAACCATTTAAAATTTAAGACTTAGCTCTTTCATTCCGAATAAATATCTAGATATCATGTGGAATTTACTTAAAAGATTTATTGGAATGAATCAAGATAGCATCAGCGCCGCTGAGAGCAATCCGTCTATTCAAAAACTTGTCAGCGCCAACTCTCTTAATAAACGAAAAAATATACGCATAAAATACCCGCATTTTGGCGCCTTCGGACTTTTTCCAAAAGTGAAATACAAAAACTCAGAAATTATTGTTGGCAATATCAGCGCGGGCGGAATTTTAGTAATTGATGACACCGAGAGATTCGGAGACTCAATCGGAGAAGTCATCATGATTGAACTTGAGTGGGATGACTTCTCAACTAAAATTAGAACAAGAATAGTGGGAGCCAACCTCCAACGGCGCCACCTTCAATTTATAGACTTTAATGCACAAGCTTTTTTAAGAATTTCAAAATTAACTAAGCCCGGTTACCTTGGCAGCCGATTTCATCAAGTTGAAGATCATGACGGCAAACTGCAAGCTATCGAATTGTGGGTTGGCCCGACAGGAGAGTCTCTGGTATTCCCGCGAGAAGGGGCTTTTGCCGAACTCACAATAAATGGTGAAAAAATAAATTTTCGTAGAGGGACACCCACTCACCTTGCGTCCAATAATGCACCGATTAGTGTTGAGCGACTCCACGATATACTCGTCATTATTGCCAATCTTCCAAGATACTCCACTCGCGCAAAAGATTTGCTTGAAATTATAGAAGATGAACTCCGCGCTCTACATTCGCGAAAAGCGGGTTGAAAATGGCAAAGTTTGAGAAGTATAAGCCTCAACTCAAACCCGGCAAAATCACACCCTTCGGAGAAAAACTGATCTTTGAATCAGAACGCCCGGTTGATCAAATTGTCTTACCTATTGAACTCATTGATTTCTTACTTCTTTGCACTGGCGAGCATACTGTCGCGCAAATTATTGAACAGCTCTATCACAGAAAAGGGATCATTCAGTTTAAGTCTATTTATCGCACTATTCATTACTTGCGTGATCGTGGTTTTCTGCTCAATGGCGAAGAGCTCGAGATGAGTAAAAGTAAATCTACAATTCGCGACGATATGTTTTTATCATTTCGTTCTTTTTTTGAATTCCCTATTGGCAATCGTATTTTTAATGAAGGCACTCATCCCAATTTATTTTACATGCTCTCGATGCTCACTATTATTACGGCTATTTTAAGCTTTCAACTGGTAGAACAATCATGGTTTAGCTTGGCATTTTTTAATATAGGTGGCTCATATCTATCTGGGCTTTTTTATGTCTTTCTCACGTCATCTGTACTTTTATCTTTAAAGAATATATTCAAGTGCTTTATGCTGATTTTTTTAACAGGCAGAGCCTATAATTTTGGACTTGTTTTTAATGGTTTTTCTTTTTACTTCAGGGTTAAGTCTGATTCACTTTTTTTAGTTTCTAATCGCCTCTACCTGACTCTTTTTCACTTCGCTGTGACTCTTTGCTATTTTCCGATTATCGGGGGACTTTATTTTCTCTTTCCGAATCTGCCGTATTTAAACGAAACCATGAGTCTTGGCCTCCTCCTCTTTTTGTTTGAACTCAATCCATTTCAAGAAAGTGAAGCGAGCCATTTACTCAGATGGCTCTTTAATGATGACACTGTTACAAAATTATCTAACTACATGAATAATAAGCCGCTTTACTCTCTTGTTCACCCTACGGAGAGAAATAGAGATCATGGTCTTTATTTATTCTACACTCAATTTTCACTTGCTTGGTGTGCTGCGATTATTTACTCAAGCCTATCTGCTGTTATTCACCATCATGATACATTTTTACACACGATCAAAACAGCTTCACTTGAAAACCGCATTGCCGCCCTTGTTGGTTTTACAGTTATTGTCTCACTTTTCTATATTGTGACCTACAATGCTTTTCGTCTGATCTACATGTCGATGCTGCTACCAGTTATTTGCAATATAAAGGATAACTTAAGAAGACGAAAAGCGCATCGCCTTGAATTTTTTAACAACAAAGAGCTCTCAACGACACTTGAAGAGCTCCCACTTTTTAATTATTTAAGCCCTCAACTTTTAGATATGATTGTCAATCGCAGCGAGCTTAAAGAGTACCCCAAAGACACCCCCGTCATTATTCAAGGCGACCCTGGTTCTCACCTTTACATACTTTTAAGCGGCTCTCTTGTTGTTAAAAAAATGTTGCCTTCAGGGCGCGTGCAAAGTGTGAGCGAAATTTTACCCATCAGTATTTTTGGTGAAACGGCGGTCATTGAAGACGCAAAGCGCACAGCCAATGTCGTGACAACTTCGAGCTCTATTATTTTAGAAGTACCTGCTAAAATGCTAAGACAAATCGCTGACGACGCTCAATATATACGTGAAATTCAAAGCTTTAGAAATGCCATTATCATCAACCAGTTTTTCACATCAGCTCCTGTTTTTAAAGACCTCAGCCCGAATATTGTGCAATATTTTGTGGCAAAGGGGCGGATGGAGACTTTTCAGCCGGATCAAATTATTTTTAAACAAGCCGATCCAGGCGACGGATTTTATTTACTCCTCAGAGGGTCAGTGGGTGTAAGTGTCAATGGTCAACCTGTAGCGCGAATTCAGCAAGGTGGATTCTTTGGTGAAATCTCTATGATAGCCGATGTTCCACGAACTGGCACAATTTATGCCCTAGATGCAGCCCAAGTCCTCAAAATCAGTCGCGATGCCTTTTGGGAGATTTTATCGCTAGATATCAATATCGCAATGTTTATAGAGTCGGTCGGCGAAATGCGCATTCGTGAGGATATTGAAATTATCAAAGCTGGCTCTACGCGTGTAGCATAAAACTTGACTCATCGAAGCCTCTAATAAAGAATAAACCAAATGAACAAAATAGCCTTATCTCTGTGCACATTGTGGCTCTCGACGTATCTATGCTCATGCAGCTCGATATTGTCAAAAATCGACACTGTCCATAAAAAAAATCCGAGCCCCAATACTTCGCAAGATGCAGCACAACCACCAGCGGTCTCCACTAATGTGACCCCGAACATAGAAGTTTCAACATTTTGTGAGCGCGAACTGGGTAAGTTACCCGGCTCTTATGATAAAGAGGCGTTAAAAATTACTTGCGCCGAAATGAAGCAACTCTCAGGTTGCACCTCAGAAAATGGCGCGCCTATTCTTCATTATGAAAAAGAAGGAACAGATAAATCTAAAGGCAAACGCATTCTTGCTATGTCCCTTATTCATGGCGACGAGATCCCGAGCGGTAGTGTAACACGCGCCTGGATGGCCCGACTCCAAACCATTGACCCAAGAAACACCTGGAGAGTGCTGCCGATAGTGAACCCTGATGGTGTCACAAGTCGAACAAGACACAATGCTCAAGGGGTAGACCTCAACCGAAACTTTCCCTCACAAGATTGGTCAGAAAAAGCCACTCCCTATTGGGTGAATAAGACCCGACGTGACCCACGCCGCTTTCCGGGCGATTCGCCTGCAAGTGAGTCTGAAACACGTTGTCTTGTAAAACATATCGATGAATTCAAACCTGACTTTATTATCTCAATACACACCCCGCTCGGTGTTTTAGATTTTGATGGCCCTCAAATTGCCAATCCAGGATTCAAACCCCTTCCTTGGGTTGGTCTTGGCAATTTCTCAGGCAGTCTTGGCCGTTACATGTGGGTCGACAATAAAGTGCCGGTATTAACAATAGAACTTCGCGGCAACTCTGGCATCAAACGCTTAGATGATTTTGACCAGCTACAAGATATTTCAGGCACAGTGGCTATACAAGCTGGCCGCGTACTGAGTCAGGAAAAAAGACAGTGAGTACAACTAAAAAAGAACCAACTTTTGTCACTGATTCAAAAATATCAGAATCTTTATTTACAATAGCAAAAAAATATTTAAACCGTGCCCATTCACCTTACAGTAAGGTCAAAGTGGCTTGCGCTACCCTTATGAATGACGGCAAAATCTATGGGGGCTGCAATATCGAAAATGCCTCTTATGGTGGCACAATTTGCGCTGAACGTGTGGCGATCACGAAAGCTGTTTCTGAAGGCGCAAAAAGTATTAAAGCCATTCTTGTGTTAACGAATCAAAAAGAAATTTGGCCACCTTGCGGGATCTGCCGCCAAGTCATGGCTGAATTTGCCAAATCAAAAACACTTGTATTCACAACAAACCTCAAGGGCCAAATGATCACTTATAATTTTTCGGATTTGCTTCCAGGAGCTTACACCCCCGATTACTTATTAAAGTAAAGATTGATTCGGATACGTCAGCTTAGACTTACCGTCTAAAGATTCTATACTCATCATAAAAATAGAGCCCAGCACCTGGGCACCAGCTTTCTCACAAAGTTTTTCAACTGCACTTGCTGTACCGCCTGTTGCTAAAACATCATCAATAATAGTGACTCGGTCACCTGGCTTTAGAGAGTCCTTATGAATTTCAACACTGTCTGACCCATATTCAAGAACATAATCTTCACGAATTGTTTCTCTGGGAAGCTTTCCGGGCTTTCGCACAATGACCAGCCCACAAGAAAGGTGTTGAGCCACTGCCGCTCCTAAAATAAACCCGCGACTTTCTATGGCCACTAGTTTATCTGTCTGAGGATTCACCTTTTCTGCCAAATGCTTAGACAGAGCGCGAAAGGCTTCGCTATTTTCTAAAACCGGCGTGATATCTTTAAAGTTCACCCCTGGTTTCGGAAAGTTTGCAACAGTACGAATTAATCGACTGATCTGATCAACGGTCATTTTGATAACTCAAGAAATCCAA
>JAGRAK010000136.1 GCA_020434645.1 Bdellovibrionales bacterium
GGGTTTGGTGTTTTGAATTGAGAATGAATGGCCTATAACTATAGTCTGGGCAGTGTAAGACCGATAAATAAGGTATGCTTACGGGACGTCTGCGCTTAGCATTTCATGTGCTTTTATTTGCGTTTTTTCTAACGCTACCGGCATGTTTTAAAGATGCTGAAGTTTACTCATCTAGTGGGGCTCTTTCAGAAAATCTTCAAATTCATTCTATGCTTCCGAGTTCGGGCTCGATAAGAGTGCTGAGCGCGGGCAGCCAAAGTTTTTCAGTCATTGCAACAGGTGTAGGACTTACTTATCAATGGAGGCTTGACGACGTTGATATCCCAGGTGAAATATCTAGTTCCTACTTATTTGAATCTAGCGGTTTTACTCCTGCAACCTATGCACTTGAAGTTGTGGTGACCGATCTGGGTGGAGCTACAGATTCTAGAACTTGGACGGTCACGAGAAACGACCCACCTGTTATAGTGCCAGTGTCACCAGTGACTTTTGAGCCTAAGCTTCTTAACTTCAATTCGAGTGCTGGGTTTTTAGTCACCGCATCAGATTCAAATTCAGATTCGCTTTCATATGTTTGGAAGTTTGATGGAGACACCAGCCCAGAATTAAATGGTGTAAGCAGTGCTGCAACTCTAGATCCGGGTGGTACGCAAGCTCTCATCGGATCACACATTGTTTCGGTTAGTGTATCAGATGGCTATGAAACCACTGTGCAGAATTGGAATGTCAAAATAAATGCATTTCATGACTCATGTAATAATTTAAACGCAGGCGAGATTTGCACACTGACAGGTAAAATCGGCATCGGAGACAACACTGACATTTCGATTGCGGGGAGTGCTCCAAAGGTGACGATTCTACCTGGCATGATTTCAAAGCATCCTAATGGATTATTTATTTCAGATGTGAGTAATCATGTGGTCTGGTTTTGGAATCAAAGCGGTGGCACGGTGAATATTTTAAACCAGTCCATTGCTCCAGGGCATTTTAAGGTTGTCGCGGGGTCAGGTGTAGCAGGCATTTCTATTGATGGCTTGCCGGCCACGAGTTCAAAGTTAAATAATCCGCACGGCACAGCATGGTCAAGTGTGACCCAAAGTTTATTTATCGCAGATTATGTAAATAATCGTATAGTGCGAGTGACAAGTGATGGCGTACTCACAAAGACTATGTGTGACGGTACCGTCACAAATACTACTGCAAGAAATACAAATGGCTCGACTGCATTGTCGCATTCTTGCCCGAGGCCGTATGGTTTGGCACTAGATGAATCGTCAAATGAATTATTTGTATCTAACAGTTATCCTTCAGCGAGCTCAATTAAAGTTTTTGATATTTCAAATGGTAATCCGACCAACTGGACGGGCTCTGTTTTAATTGGACTTGCTGGTGGATCTACTATTCAAAATGGCAACATAGATGGGCTCCCAATATTTGCAAAAGTTTATGAGCCGATGAGTCTTGTTCTTGGCGCTGACAGTAACTTGTATTTTACAACAGTGGGTGGTTCAAAATGCTTACTTCGTGTCTACAATCGTAGCGGCGGGTTGGCTTCATACTTTAGCGGTGCAGTTACAGCGCTAAATGGTGAGCTCAAAACTTTAAGTGGTAACAGTTGTTCTTTAACAGAAGGAGTATCGGCGACGAGTGCACAATTTGGTGGGCCAACAGGTTTGGCGCTTTATGAAGCGGGGGGTATGGTGTACGGATTTTTTGTGCCTTCTTATAATGGTCAAAGAGTTCTGTTTCTGAATAATTTGGGTGCAAGCATTACTTTTGGGGGGCGTGAGGTCGAAAGCAGTATGGCGCGCTCAGTATTGGGACTGGGCTTACTTGGGTACAATGGCGATGGCCTAGTGGGCACGTCAACGAAGATTTACCCCTCAAGTATACTATTTGGCCTTCTGTTTGATGAGTCCTCACAAAAATTATACTTTTCAGATTATGGCAATATGCGGTTTCGCAGTTTAGATGCAAGTATTGGAGCGGGTGTGGTCACAACTCATGCAGGAGAAAGTTTGCAAAGTGGCAATTCTCCATTGAGTGAGCTTGCAACAGAATTAAAAATATCTTCGTCTGAATCCATTGCCTATGATTTAACACAAAATTCAATGGGAATTTTTGATTCAGGTTATGATGATGTTCGCAATCTAAATTTAGATACGGGGCTCCTCACAAAATATCTCGACCGAGTTGGTTCAATCGCTATTGAAGGTGACAGCCCTTTGGCGCTTGATGCGATTAATCTTACAAGCATTTCATTTTTTAATGGGAATCTAATTTATACCGAGGGGGCTTCGGCGGTATCTAATCATTGCGTAGCGAGAGTTTTAAACACGGGTTCGGGTACAACTTTTTGGGGGGTTACAATTTTAAGTCATGTTATTAATACGGTTGCGGGATTGCTGAATGCCTCTTGTGGGCTATTTACGAGTGGTTCGTCTGCGACAACTTCTCAGATGAATTGGCTTAATTCTTCTGTTGTCGATTCAGGCGGCAATTTAATTTTATCTAACAAAACAGATGCTTGTATTATTAAAGTAGATGCGAGTGGCAACTCATCCACTTTATATGGTACTTGTGGAGCATCGGGCAGTGTTGACAGTTTATTGGGTGTTGGCTCATCGGCTCGGACTATTTTGCCGTCATCATTAATACAAGATCCAATATATCCAGAAAATGTAATGTATATTGAGTCCACGGCGGCGGCTTCAAGTAAGATAGTGTATTTAAATCAAAGTGCTTCGTCAGTAAATGTGCTCGGTGCATGGGTGCCGGCGGGTAGCGGAAAGCGAATTTACACGGTGACCAGTGGTTATAGTAAGTCCATTGCGGCTTTTGGCAGTCAGATATGTGTCGCGAGCGGGTCTTATTCACAAGTGATTACGTCGTATGGCTCTCACAATGTGACATGTTTAGATCGAAATACGAGCGCTCCTACGCTTCGAGTTGGTAATGCTGACGCCGCTCCAATTAAGGGTGGAGTTCAATTTGTCTTCGAACACGAGGGTGTAGTGGCAAGCTCGGCACTCCTCTATGACCCATCCGGTTTAAGTTTTGATGCTGAAGGCAATTTGTATATTGCCGAGGGTGTTATGGCCCGTGTGCGCAAAGTGAAGCGCTGGTGGTAGCGCCACTTAACTTTATGACATAGATCATGTACATTCTCGCCCCTCCATAATAGTCTATGCAGACGTATGCAAACCCCCTTGATTTCACAGCCAGCTATTCAACATAAGTGCGTTCACTGCGGGCTTCATTTTCGTTATGAAGCGGGCTTAACTCCAAGCCAGGACTACTGTTGCTGGGGATGTAAAACAGTCTATGAGATTCTCACAAAGTCTGGTCTTCAAAAATTTTACGATATTAAGGCTAATGGTGTGTGTTTTGCGCCACCGCTGCCTGCGCTTTCGGGGTCTGGGCATTTTACCCACTGGGACTCCAAAAGCCGAGATGTTCAAATATTTGTAGGCGGAGTGCATTGCTCAGCATGTCTATGGCTGCTGGAGCAAATTCCAAAGGCATTGCCTGAAGATGTGCTCTCGGCACGTTTGGATATTGGTCGATCTTTGCTTTATGTTCAACTTTCAAATATTGGGGCGGTTTCACGTGTTGGGGAGCTTATTCGTTCATGGGGTTATCGCCCGCAGCTCGTAAATGAATCTCGCGAGATTCAAGAGCTGCAGAAAAATGAAGTTCGAAGTCAAATTTTAGAGTTGGGCATTGCCGGAGCTCTTGCTGGTAACATTATGCTCATGAGTCTTGGCGTATACGCGGGGGCTGCGGGTGGGGTTGCCACTTTATTTGACTGGGTTGCGGGTCTTCTTGCCATACCGGTTGTGTTTTATTCAGGTCGATCTCTTTTTGTGAACGTGAAGCGATCGATAACGCAAAAGTATTTTTCTATTGATGCTCCGATATTACTTGCCATACTTGTCGCATTTTTTTGGAGCTGGGCGAATTTGCTTCAAGGTCAGCATGAGCTTTATTTTGATTCGCTCTCTTCTTTAGTTTTTTTAATTTTGGCGAGTCGCTATGTTCTGAATCAGCTTCGGCGATTTGACTTGCACGCTTCAGGCTCGGTTTTAAAAGAGGGTTCATCATTAAAAGTAAGTGTGGGCGATCTTGTAATGATAGATATGAATCAAGAACTGAGTTTTGACGGTGTTATTCGTACTGGGTCAGTATTTGTCGACCAGTCTTTTTTAACTGGAGAGTCTTTGCCTGTTCGCTTAAATAAGGGCGATATCATGTATGCGGGCTCACAAGTTTTGGGTTTTGGTGAAAAGGTCGACGGCACGGAGGGGGACATTCAACCACAAGTTGAGGTGGTGGCGGTGGGGAGTGAAACTCGTCTGGCCAAAATGGTGGAGCAAATTAAAAACACCAAGGGGCAATCATCTCGAGTAGAAAAACTTTATGATAGACTTGCACAAGGCTTAATGATTTTAGTTTGCTTTGTTGGGTTTGCGCTATTTGCGTGGCATGCGTATCATGGCCAGTGGCAGGCGGCTTTTAGTCGAACGATGGCGCTATTTATTGTAACATGCCCTTGTGCACTGGCATTTGCTACACCACTCAATGTTTCGTTTGCGCTTCGTCGGGCATTGCGCCTTGGGCTTGTGATTAAAAACCCAGATGTGTTTGAGCTTGGGCAGAAGATTAAAAATATTTATTTTGATAAAACCGGAACGCTCACAATCACAAGCCTGAAAGTGGAGTCTAACTCTATACCAGAAAATGAGTGGCCAAATCTACGAGCGCTCGTCAGTCGATCGCGTCATCCTATGTCACGAGCCATAATGTCTGATATTGGGCTTGGTGTAATGTCGACATGTGTAGGTTGGCGTGAAATTATAGGTCTTGGCGTTGAGGCCAATGTGGCCGGTCATCTCTATGAACTTAAAAAATCTCAAATAGGTGAAAGTAGCACGCGTCCTAGCGTCGATTTTTTTAAAAATGGGGAGCTTCTAGGGCAAGTATTTTTAAGTAATGCGCTAAGGAGTGATGCGCCATCTGCAATTAGCAGTCTTCAGAAACAAAATTACAATTTGAGTATTTTGTCAGGGGATAGGCAAGGCGTTGTAAATAGTGTGGCGATGGAGTTAAAGCTAAAATCCGATCAAGCTTTTGGGGATTTGCTCCCTGAAGATAAAGCCCAGTATGTATTGGGTGAGGGTTCTTTATTTGTGGGCGATGGTATAAATGATGCTCTTGCATTAAAGACGGCCACTGTCGGGATCGCCATGCACGGAGGGCTTGAGTCAGCGCTTGAAAATTCTTCTATGTATATGGTGCGCTCCGATTTAAATTTAGTAGATGAGTACTTGCAACTTTCTCGAAAAGTTAGAAAAATCCATATTGTGAATTTTATTTACTCAACTTTATATAACCTAATATCGGGTGGCCTTGCCATTTTTGGCTTTATGAATCCGCTTGTCGCGGCAATTGTTATGCCGTTATCAGCCACTTCGGTATTTGTTTATACATATTTTGCCTACCGAAATGAGCGTAGCATGGCGGTGCGTTTATGAACATTCTCTATATGATGGTTCCGATGGCGCTTCTAATGGGTTTTATTTTTATTTATTTATTTATAAGAGTTGTTCGGTCGGGTCAGTACGATGATCTTGATACGCCGGCAATTCGAATCTTACTAGACGAGGAGAAGAAAAAATGAGTCAGCACAGCAGTGGTCCCGTAGAGACTTTTTCTTATGATGATGATGTC